>JAGOCL010000341.1 GCA_017998755.1 Spirochaetota bacterium
TGGGGGTTTATCGCGGGGACGAGGGATTATTTTTGTAGAGATTACGCGCCCGTTCAGATCGACGAAACGAGATTTGTTCAATTTCGATTCTATCCCGATTATTTAGGGCGCGCCGATAGGGAAAAGTACATAACCGACATAAGAAAAGTTTATGAAAAAAACGGCTTCCTCAATAATAACTCGGTAACTTTTTCAAAAATAAAACTCGACGGCGGAAATATTATTAAATGGAAAGACAAAGCGATCGTTACGGATAAAATATTTACTGAAAATAAAGATATTCGAGAAACTGAAATTATCGACGAATTGGAAAAATTACTTGAAATAAAGATCCTCGTCGTCCCTGCCTATCCCGAGGAAGAAACGGGGCACGCCGACGGATTGGTAAGATTTATCGACAGCGATACGGTTGTAACATACAATCTCGATATAGAAAATGAAGGAGAAGGGCGAAAATGGAAGGAAAACTTTTTAAAAACATTCGAGGAGAATAATATTGAGGTAATAACGCTTTCGCCGGTTTCAGAAAAAGATGACGCTAATAATTGGGCGTATTTAAATTTCTTACAAGTAAAAGACCTGATAATTTTACCGGTATTTAACAGAGATAGCGATAAAACAATGCTCTCATTTTTTAAAGAGACGTTTAAAACAAATATTGAAACGGTCTATTCGCAAAATATTCTCAATCAAGGGGGCGTTCTTAATTGCTTTACTTGGAATATTAAAAAATAACAAAGGATATATTTATGACAGATAGCAAAGAAATCGTTATTAACGGTATAGTATTTCGTATAACAATGAAATCGCGTCTGAGGATAAAAGAATATTCAATAAAAAAGCGCTGGGAAAAAATAGAAAGCGCGATTACCAATCTGATTAATATTTTTGAAACTACCGATTATTTGCGACCAAAAACCGAATATAACATAACGCTCATATTCTGTTATATAGGGAAAAACACGCTTGGCAGGTGTTATTTCAATTCAGGCGTTATAAAAATCGCCAATAATCATGACGATTACGACGATTTTGAGCCGTTATTTTTTCACGAATTAGTTCATCTTGCGATAGGAGATACTCTGTCGTTTGGCAGGGGGCGCTATCTTGATAAATTAAACGAAGGATTGACTGTTTATTTTCAGAATCGCTACTATCCCTCGAGTAATTTTGAACTCAGTTTGCTGTCCGATAGAGTTAATAAAAACAGATTTGCGACAGGGTATTATTTTATAGAGAGAATACTATCCGATAAAGAACTCAATTTACAGTATTTCTTTGTAAAACAGGGGGAATATCCGGAAGCGGATAAATGCCGGGAGAATATACTAAACGAAATGGCGGCGGACGAGCTAAAATGGATCGCGTTGATTGCAAAAAAAAATCTGGATTTTATGATATTTATCAGAGATAAAAAGAATAGACCAAAATTTCTGGGGGTAAAATATAGCGAGGGACTCCAACCCGCCCCGTCGTGTTATCGAATAGATAAAAAATATGTCGAAGAGATAAAAACTTTGAGTTACTACGACGTAACCGACGATAACTTCTCTCCTATTCTTCGGTTGTTTGCATGGAAAAATAGCGGCTCGATTATCGAAGCGGAATATTACCCCTATTTTGTGTATTTATATAAAAGACATTTCGCTATCATCAATAAAGAGAAATATTATTTAGAGTGAAACGAATTTTCGCGCTAGAATCGTTATATTATATAAGAGGAACGCTCGCTATGACTGAAATAGTTGAACAATATACGCGTCAAAAATATCTTATAGAAGATCGGGATTTATATCCGGCTATGGTAAAGTATAAGAAGTTTCATTATGTTTTTCTGGGGTATAAAAGAAGCGACAGGGGGCATTTATACGATAGAATTATTTTGTTGAAGAAAAAATATCCAAAGATAAACTTAAGATTTTTCAACCGGCTATTAAAAAAGAGTTTGGACGAAATCCATAAACGAGTAGAAGACGAAATTTTTGAAAATAGCGTTATGTTTAATTATATGATAACAAGCGCTAAATCAAATATAAAATTTCCGGTAGAAATAGAAATCGTTAGGGACAGAAAACATAACGTAAAAGAGATAAACGCCATAATTACTACGGTTTTGGATAAAGTCGAACATTTGATTAATACAAAAAATGAAGAAGAAATTTATATTAACGAACCTTTTGTAAGATTGCAAGAATTTAACGCGGTCGGCAATTACTCTTTTACAGTCGATCTGGAAAAAGGGAAAAAGCGAAAATATTTTGATGAAATAGAGATAAAATAAAACGAATTAGTATAAAAACGGCGGAAATATGTGAGTCTAACTTAAAAGGAGATTTTATGAAGATTTATAAGTTTTTTACCAACGCTAAGAGTTTTATTAAAAAATCCGTCAAAGAACTAAAGGTTTTTTTTAAGGATTTAAAAGATTTTTTTAAAGAAGTAAAAGAATCTATACGACAATTTTTATCCGACAAAGACGTTAAAAATTTATTTAATGAATTGAATGAATCCATTAAACTATTTTTTTCAATTCAAGATTTAAGAACATCTGGTAAATATTATGACGAATTAAAAAAACAAAATTTAGTTGACGTTATTTTTCAAGGTAAACTGAAAATAGTTAAGAAAATTAAACGCTTATACAATAAATATACCGGAAACAAATACAGTCTAAAACAATATATGGAATTTTGCGTAAGATATTATATTCAAGAAAGAGAAGAGTATAATAAACTTGACGACGGAACAAAGTCAAAATTTTGGGAATTGTTGAAATAAATATTTCTATACTTAAAGGAAGGTCGAAATTAAAAAAATTACGCCAAAAATAGATGATATTTCTGAAACTTTTACGCCGTTAAAAGAATTGATAAGCATAATTAGGAATTCCGAAGATTGTATTAATAATAATATATTCAAAATATTGTTATTTAAGAAAGATTTAGCGTGGAGTAAAGAAATCGCCGATATGTTATTAAAAATCAGTATAATAAAATCAAGACATAATAAAGGTTTCTTGGAATATGGATTATATAGGAAACTGCTATACGACGAGCCGTTTGAAAATGGAGTTGAAAATTCCGATACGTCTGTAATAAAAATGAGATCTAAAATTATATTAGACGATGAAGAATATTTCGGACTCCATTCCGAATACAGAGATAAAATAATTCCTATAGACGATTGGAAATTGGCGTTATTGCAATTCTACGACGAAGTATGCGATTATTTGAGTAAAGGTTTGTTGGTAAGACAAATTGTATTCGATCTAATAGAAGATTTATTTTTTGATAAAATATTGAGTAAATAGCGAGTATTTTAAAATTATTAGAAAGATTGAGAATTTGCGTTGACAAAAAGTAGCTATATAGATATTATGAGGTTGTAGGCAAAACAGATCGCAAGATTTGTTTGTGAAAAAACATTTTTGTTATAATTACGCGCCACTAAGAACGCCCGCAGTCCATGGCGGGCGAAGAAAAAAGAAAAAAGAGGTTAAAGAATGAAGCTTTTAGAAACGCTTGAAAAGACATTGAAGAAAGAACCTAATTTCATTACCGACAGCGGTGAACTAAAAAAATGGGTTATCATCAATAAAGCACAAAACTACGATGAAGAACTGATCGAACTCTTACTTTCTGAAAACGAACTGAAAGAGAAGTTTTTCAAAAAAATCAAAGATGTCACCGTCTTTAATCAAG
>JAGOCL010000342.1 GCA_017998755.1 Spirochaetota bacterium
ATATTCGGTATAATACAGGAATTTTTTAAATTTAACTGAAAAAAATTATTTTTTTACCATTATTCAATGTTATTAGTTCTTGACAAATACTTTTCTATTCTATATTACTACAATTATAATGAAAAGAATTATTATCTTAACGTTACTTTTTTGTTCGTGCGCTTCCTCGCCTTATATAGAAAAGATTATAAACGGCGAAGAATTCAAAAAAAACGCCTATACGATCTTGATAACTTCAGACTCCGGCAAACGGCAAAAAAAAATAATTCTTTTTCGAAGCGTTGAAGGTATAGACGCGGTTATAAACGACTCTTTAAAAGGTTACTCCGACATTGATAAAGCGATTAATTATATCTTACTTATATCTCCAAATTATAAAGGGGACGTCGTTTCAAGATTATATATAAATATCTCTCTGTTATATTATTACAAAAGGGATAGAAAAATGTCTGATAAATATTACAGAATTGTCGAAAAAGAGACGGTTTTTAGCGACGAAACGATAAGAGTCTTTAGACAAATCATGAAGATATATCCTGATTATTGAGAATTGACATATTTAGGTAATTTTATGGTAAAAGTTGTACCGGAGCCGACTTTACTATTGACCTCTATAGTTCCTTTATGATAGTCTACTATCGATTTGACAATATTTAGCCCAATGCCAAATCCCGAGAAATTTTTATCTTGAGATTTCATTATTCTGTAGTATCTGTTAAAAATATACGGTAATTCGTCTTCTTTGATGCCTATGCCGCCGTCCGCTACGACTATTTTTACGAAGTCGTCTTCGTCGCCGATTGAAACATACAGATTCCCATTATCGACGTTATATTTAACGGCGTTATCCAGAAGGTTGAGAAACAAATTTTTTATCTGAGTCTCTTCTCCAAAGATATATTTGTCGCCGGATTTTTCGAAATTAACTGTAATTCCTCTTTGTTCCGCTAATATTTTAGCGCTTTCGATTAAATCGCTTAGAATATCGGCGATATTCAGAGGTTTTAACTCAGATTGTGATATTCCGCTCTCAAATCTCGATATTAATAACAGACTCTCTATCATTTTAGTCAACTTATTTATCTCGTCGAGAACGCTGTTAAAAATCTCTATATACTCTTTTACTTTACGTTTTCTTTTTAACGCCACTTCTATTTCCCCTTTCATAATAGCGAGCGGCGTTTTTAAGTCGTGCGACAGATCCTCTATTAGGCGTTTTTGGGTAGCGAATGAATATTCCAGTCTATCAGTCATATCGTTAAAAGTGTTGGCTAATTTCAAAACTTCGTCTTTTGAATCCGGTAAGTTTATTTTCATTTTAAGATTTTTGGCGTTTATTTTATTCATAGCGTCGATCATTTTATTGATTGGAGATAAAGTTATATTGGTTAAAAAAATTCCAAATAGTCCGTTTATAAAAATTATAATAGGCAGTAGAAAAAAGAATATGATCTTGATATTAGTAGTGGCGTAATGAACGGTTCGTAGAGACGCTCCAATTCTTATAACGTAAGTAAAATTTTGGTCTATAGTAACGGGCGTCGATAAAAATCGTAAAGATAAATATTTACCTTTTTGGGTCTCAACGTTGTAATTAAAAAAATATTCGCCCAATCTCATGCTCTCTTTTTCTTTTATAGAAAGAGGTATAATGTCTTTATATCCTTTATTTGAAGCGGCTATTAACTCAAGATTTGAATCAAAAATATGCGCAAGAATATTAAAATACCTTGGATTTCCAAACTCTACAGACGTCCAACTTTTTATTAGTTTGAAAAAATATTGATTGATAGTTTCGTCCAAAGATTTTGAGTTTATAATTTTGTCAGATTTGGATTTTTCATTTTCCCAAACGGTTTCGATACTATCCGATAAACTTACGGCGGTAGTTCTTAAAAAACCGTCGATATCGCTGTATAATTTTTTTTCAAGATTTATATAAATAGCTACGGCAAATAAGGACAACAAAGTCGTCGATAGAATCGTAAATATCGCCATATTTCTAAATCGTAGAGATTTGTATAATAACCTCATTCTTTAATGGTATATCCTCTGCTTCTGACGGTATAAATTAATTTCTTATCGTAACCTTTATCTATTTTGTTTCTAAGATAATTTATGTATACGTCGATAACGTTTGTAAACGAATCGAAATTTATTTCCCAAACGTGTTCCGTTATCATAGTTCTGGTAACAATTGATCCTTTATTCCTCATAAGATATTCTAACAGACTAAACTCTTTTGCGGTTAAGGTTATCTCTTTCCCATTTCTATAGACCTTATGGGTAAGTAAATCCATATCCAGATCGTGAATCTTTAATCGCGTAGATTCGGCGTTGTTTTTACTTCTGAGAAGGGCGCGAATTCTAGCTAGAAATTCTTCAAAAGCAAAAGGTTTGGTAATATAGTCGTTTGCGCCCATATCTAGTCCGGATACTTTATCCTGAGTCGAACTTTTTGCCGTAAGCATGAGTATCGGGATATTTTTACCTTTCTCTCTCAATTCGGCGCAAACGGTTAATCCGTCTTTTATTGGAAGCATCAAATCCAAAACTATAAGGTCAAAAGAGTGGTTTAAAGCGAGGTATAACCCCTCTTCCCCGTCGCCCGCTATATCGACGACATATCCCTCTTCTTTTAGACCTCTTTTAATAAAATTCGCTATTTTTTCTTCGTCTTCTACAACTAATATACGCATATCCGAGCTCCCTAATATTAAAAAAATAATATTAATTATTAACTATTAATTTAATCAAGTCAATAATGATTTAATCATATTAGAACTATTTAACTATATTTTAACCATCCTCTAACAGAAAATATTGTATAAGTATGTAAGTTTTTTTCATAAATTTTCCTTTCTGTTTTTTTCTATTTCCCCGCGGTTTTCTAAAGAAAACCGCGGGGCTTTATTTAAACGGCGCCAATTAAGATTTACTTTACAAAAAACAGTTTGACGGGTATCGTTTAATCTGCGATAAACATCTTGTCGTTTTTGTCGATATATCCGGCGTAAAATTTGGTAGTCAAGTAATAGGTAGACCCAATTTCGCCGCTGATATGAGAATCTTTATTTATAACTATTAACACGTCGGTATTATCTTCGTCTCCGCTGTTAGTTACCGTCGCATAATCGCCGTCGTCTCTGCTAAGAGCCTCTTTTTTTGTAATTACTCCGTTTTCTTCGAGTTCATAGATAAAGTCTCCGTTATCCGGGTAATATGTATAGTACTCTTTATCGTTTTTAGTGTATTCAAACTCAACTGCGTAAAAAACCCTGTAACTATAAGAAATGGGATTTTCTAAAAGCATATCCACTCTAAGATCGTCTACGTCGTAACAAGAGATTATTCCTCTGATATCGCACTCCACTACCTGAGAGGATTTGTTATCGCCAACAGGCTCCTCTTTGGGGGAAATAATCCAATCGTCCGGGGCGTACGCCTCGTAAACGTCGTCAACCTGAAAAGAGTATCTGCTTGGCAAAAAATTTTTCTGAGCAAATAGCGCCGAAGTTATTAATAGCGCTAATATAATAAATAATATATGCTTTTTTCATTGAAGCCTCCTTTAATATGATTATAATACTTTTTTTAAGAAAAAAAATAATTAATTAAAATAATTAAAAAAAAAATCTAAATATTCAAATTTTTTATTGAGAACGAAATTTTTTAATTGAATTTATTTAATAAATAT
>JAGOCL010000343.1 GCA_017998755.1 Spirochaetota bacterium
CACTTATTTTAAATTTGATTTTTGACTTGTGAGAAATAAATTGTAAAATATATGTGAATGTGATATTAAGAATTATAATTTGAATTATAATTGCCAAAAAGGCGCGTTTTATACAAAAATCGGGAATATATGAAAAGACGTTATTTATTATTAACTATTTTATTTGCTTTCGGTTGTTCGCAAATTCCCGTCGTTATCGACTATACTTCTAAGTATTGGACTGTGATGGTGTACGCTACGGCGGACTGCAATCTTGAATCTTACTTATTGACCGACGTCGAGGAGTTGAAAAGAGGGACTAACAATAACGTCAATATAGTCGTTCTGATAGACAGAAGCGAAACGTATTCCGACGACGAAGCCGTTTTTGGAGAAAATTTTTCGGATACGCGGCTTTATCAGGTACTATCCGACCATATTTTCAGACTTGACGGCGGAAGCGAGTTCCCGGAAATATCAAGATCGTCGAACTACGAAGCCAATATGGGCGATCCAAATACTCTCAAGAAATTCATCAATTTTTGTAAAGCGCAATATCCGGCGGATAACTACGCCCTCGTTATGGGGGGGCACGGCGACGGCGCGAGAAGCCGTTCTATTAGGGAAGTATCTAGAGCCATATCGCTAGACGAAAACGCGGACGGCTATGGAAACTCCGACCTTTTATTTATAGGAGAGATAGCGGACAATCTTACAAGTAAGGAGAGCGTAAACTTGTTAGTTTTGGACGCGTGCTTGATGGGAACTATCGAAGTCGCTTATCAGTTTAGACCGAATATTGATAAATTCGGAGCGGAATATATGGTAGCGTCGCCTCCAAATATGTGGGGGCCGGGACTAAAATACGACGTTATTTTTTCTAGAATCTCCGAATCGGCTAAAACCGGCTATTATAGCTCGCGGTCTCTTACCCCGCTTGATTTTGGAACTATTATTGTCGAAGAGCAGGCAAAGATTTTCGAAAAATATTCCGATTACGATTCGGCTCTGTCTTTATTCGATCTGTTAAAAGCGACGGCGGCAAAAGCGTCGATTGACGACCTATCAAAGTCGTTATATTTGTATGAAAGCGAGATGAACGGTATCAGAGACCCCGCATACGATTTTCAGTTAATATCCTATTCAAGCGAATGGCTGAATCATCCTTATTTCGATCTCTACGATTTATGCGAAGAGATCGGGAAAAATTCAGCTTTTTCAAGTTTGAGCCAAAAAGTATCCGCCGCGCTTTCTAATATAGACGAGCTTGTCGTCGCTTCGTACGCCGGCGAAAGTTTCGTAGATTTTAAAACGGGCAAAAACGGCATTTCTATATTTTTCCCGAACGGCGGCGCTTATAGTAACGATACTTTGAACTGGAGCGAACAATTATGGTACAACGCCATTCATACGCAAGAGGTATTTGGGAGCGGCGAGCATTACGGGGCTCTGGATTGGTGCTCGGACGGAGCTATCGCCGGTAATAATATTATTGAAAACTGGTTTGAGCTTTTGGACAGTTTTTACGACGGGACTAACGATTTGTCCGGCGGAGCGAACGGATATCAATATTAGCAAGATGAAAGCGTTATTTTTAAGAAGTTTTATATAAAATAAAACTTTTTTATTTTATATAATTTTTTTTGGAGGAAAAACATGAAGCTTTTGGTAAAAATCGCGGCGGTATTAGTCGCGCTAATCGTAATCTTAACGACGGTATTCTATTTCGTTTACAAATCTAACGGAGGAGATGCGGAAGTCTTTTTTAACTACAAAAAGATAGACAGTATGATAATCGTTTACGAACATCTCAAAGGGGACTACGCTAAGTCGGGTAAAATTATGGACAAGCTGTATAAATCTTTAAAAGAAAGCGGCTATGATACTACTAAGGGATTTGGGATATATTACGACGATCCAAAGACCGTTAAGAAATCCGAGCTTCGATCTTTGGTAGGTTGCATTATCGACGAGAAATATTATCCGAAGTTAAGAGATATAAAATCAAAATTCAAGATGAAGGAGATCCCCCCTTCCAGAGGACTGGTAGCGGAGTTTCCTTATAAAAGTTGGATATCCGTATTTATCGGTATGTCAAAAGCTTATCCGAAATTGAATAAATTTTTAAATGATAATAAACTTCAACCCGGGCCGGTAATGGAGGTTTATAATATGAAAGATAAAAAAATCCTATATATATTCCCATACTCGGATATATACGATCTTAGAAGAGGTTACTGATGCAGAAAGAGGCAATATTTCACCGATCAGAGTCCGACTACGCATATCCGATCGATAAAAATAAGCTGGTAATAAAAATCAGAACTAAAAAAAACGACGTAGACAAAGTAACTGTTCATTTTGAAGATATGTACCAAAGAATGCGCAGACGAGAAAAAAAGAGTTCGAAAACTCTTGAGAAAATAGCGGTATGTTCTTTGTTTGACTATTATGAAACAGTTATAGATACTACCGGATTTTTATCTATATATTATTTCTTTGAGATCGGCGCGGCCGACGAAACTATATATTACGGACATTACAAGTTCTTTGATAGCATAATTTCCGAAGGGTACAATCGCTTTGTGTATTCGTACATTTGCGAGAAAGATATTTTTAGAGCGCCGGAATGGACAAAAGACTCGATAGTTTATCAGATATTTCCGGAGAGATTCTGCAACGGCGACAACTCGCTAAATCCCCCTGTTATCGACGATTGGGACAAACCGCTTAAGCATTACAACAGATTTCTCGGCGGCGATATTATCGGAATAACGTCGAAACTTGATTATTTGCAAGAATTGGGGATAAATACGATTTATTTAACGCCGGTTTTCGAATCCGACTCAAGCCATAAATATAACGTAACGGATTACTATAAAATCGATCCGCATTTTGGGACGAATGAAGATTTTAAGACGATGGTCAAAGAGGCGCATAAACGAGGAATTAGAGTTATTTTGGACGCGGTTTTCAATCACTGCGGCGTAGGTTTTTTCGCATTTCAAGACGTACTGGAAAAAGGAGAAAAATCAAAATATAAAGATTGGTTTTTAATCAAAAAATATCCGGTTGTCGTTAGAAATTTCCCTGATTACGAATGTTTCGGATACTTCGGTTATATGCCAAAACTGGCGACTTACAACAAAGAGGTCGCGGAATATTTCCTAAAAGTTGGAGAATTCTGGATAAAAGAGGCGGATATCGACGGTTGGCGTTTGGACGTCGCTCCGGAAGTGGATCATATTTTCTGGATAAAGTTCAGAGAAAGAGTAAAAGAGATCAAGAAAGACGCTCTCATCGTCGGAGAAGTTTGGCACGATACGAGGCCTTGGCTCAACGGAGATCAGTTTGATACGACAATGAACTATATCTTTTTGAACTCGGTCGCAGATTTTATCGCTAAAAAGAGTATTACCGCCGAACAGTTCGCATCATTACTAGCCGAGATTAGAGCGATGTATAAACTCCCCGCTTACAATTCGTTGTGGAATCTGTTAGGCAGTCACGATACGGAGAGGTTTTTATTTTCAGCAAAAGAGAATGTAGCGTTGTTAAAAATTGCCGCATTAATTCAATTTACTTATATCGGCTCGCCGGTCGTATATTACGGCGACGAAGTGGGAATGACCGGAGACGATATGCAAGCCAGAAGAGGGATGGTCTGGGATCAGAATAAAATCAATACCGACCTGCTCAACTTCTACAAAAAAATAAA
>JAGOCL010000344.1 GCA_017998755.1 Spirochaetota bacterium
GTCAATAACTTGTCAATAAGAATCAAATTTTTACAATTAAGCTATCTCCGTGTCTAAAAATCTAAAAGCGATCGCTTTATTTATATCCTCGACCGAAATAATCTCGTTTCCTCTCAGATCCGCAATAGTTCGCGAAATTTTGAGTATTTTATGGCACGATCTGGCGGTTAATAAATTTTCTTCCATAAATTTTTCAAGAGTTTTATTTCCTCCTTTTTCCATAAGACAATAATACGATATTTTATCCGGCGTTATAGCGGAATTAAGTTTAAATTTTTCGTTTTTGTATCTTTCGCTTTGAATATCGTAACATTTTATAACTTTTGCTCTTATGGACTCGGAAGTTACGTTTTTTTCGCCATTAATTAATTCCTGATAATTTAGTCGATCCACTTTTACTTGAAGATCAATTCGATCGACAAGCGGATTGTTAAGTTTCTTTCTATATTTTTTAATTTCATTTTTTGTACAGATACAAGTTCCGCTCTTAGCGCCGTAAAATCCGCAAGCGCATGGATTGCACGCCGCAACGAGAAGAAAGTCGGCAGGGTATATAGCGCAACCGTTTCTAAGAGATATATAAACTTCTTTATTTTCAATAATTGTTCGTAACGATTGAAGAGAGTCTGAATGAAATTCAAGAAACTCGTCTAAAAACAAAACTCCTTTGTGGGCTAAGCTTACTTCGCCGGGAAGAATTTTGGCGCCTCCGCCGATTACAGCTCTCGACGAAGCGCTGTTGTGGGGAGTCCTAAACGGCCGTATTTTATTTATCGAACCGTTGAAATTTTCAGCCGCTACGGAATAGATTTTATTTATTTCCATAAATTCTTCATTAGTAAGTTCCGGCATTATAGATGGTAATCTGCTTGCCGCCATAGTTTTACCCGAACCCGGAGGACCTACGATAATCATGTGATGACCGCCTGAAGCGGCTATAGTAAAAGCGTCTATAAGATGCCTTTGTTCCATAATATCCGAATAATTTCCTACTTTTCTCGATGATAACATTTTAGATTGAGCGGTTTTTATATACGAAGTATCGTAATTATTAGTAATAATCATATTTGCCGCTTCGTTTAAGGTTTTTACAGGGATTATTTTATCCGAGCTTATAAATTCTATCTCGCTTAGGTTGTCGTAAGGGATAAATATTTTATTGAAATCTTTCTTTAACGCTTCTATAACCATTGGGAATATTCCTCTAACCCACTTTATCTCGCCGCTTAAATTGAGCTCGCCAAAAAAGACGCAACCGTCCGTAGAATTTATTACTCCCGTTGCCGATAAAACCGCCATAGCGATAGATAAATCGTAATGAGTTCCGGATTTTGCGATCTCGGCGGGCGATAAATTGATAGTTATCTTTTTAACGGGAAACTCAAACCCGCTGTTTTGTATCGCGGGTCTGATCCTTTCTTTAGATTCTTTAACTTCTTGAGAAAGCAATCCCGCCATAAAGATTGCAGGAAGCCCGTTTTTTATATCGACTTCGGCCTCCACCATATCGCAATTTAGCCCCATTCGAGTAAAAGTTAGCGCTTTTCCAAACATAATTTTCCTCCAAAATATTCTTTATAATAATTAACAACTATTTTTTGATTTTGCTTTACAAAAACGAAACTTATTTTGAAAATATTTTTAGATTTTCCTTAAGGAATTTATTGAAATTCCGAATTTTATAACAAGGCGCGCGAAGACAAGGATGTCTTCGTAAAATTTACAAGAATCAAGGAGGATTCGAATGATAATTAATCACAATTTAAGCGCGATGTTTGCAAATCGCCAAGTTAAATTTAATGGGAATGATTTAACAAAGAATTTAGAGAAAGTAAGCTCGGGATTTAGGATCAACAGGGCAAGCGACGACGCTTCGGGTTTAGCCGTATCGGAAAAAATGAGGTCGCAAATTAGAGGTTTGATAAGAGCGGAAAAAAATGCCGAAGACGGTATATCGCTTATTCAAACTGCGGAAGGGTATTTACAGGAATCTCAGGATATAATCCAGAGAATCAGAGAATTGGCGGTACAGTCTTCTAACGGCGTATATTCGTCGGAGGATAGAATGTATATTCAAGTTGAAGTTAGTCAATTAATTGACGAAATAGACAGGATAGCCAGCCACGCTCAGTTCAACGGAATGAATATGCTAACCGGAAGGTTTGCTAAACAGAGTTCGTTAAATATCGTAACCGGAAGTATGTGGTTTCATATTGGGGCTAATATGGATCAGAGAGAACAGATTTTTATTGGAACTATGACCTCTCAAGGATTGAGGTTAAAGAATTCTAACGGATTGCCTCACGCGGCGACGTTTATCTCTCTCTCGACCCCGGACGCGGCTAACGCGGCTATTGGAACGCTCGACGTTGCTCTAAAAATTGTCAACAAACAACGCGCCGACCTGGGAGCGTATCAAAACAGACTTGAACACGCTATGAAAGGATTGCTTGTAGGAGCGGAAAATATTCAGCAAGCGGAATCTATAATTAGAGACGCTAATATGGCGGAAGAAATGGTTCAATATTCAAAGAATCAAATTCTTGTACAGTCCTCTATGGCGATGCTTGCGCAAGCTAATCAAAAGTCTCAATCTGTTCTTCAATTATTACAAGGCTAATAAGAGATATTTTCAGGGGAAATCCTTCGTTTTAACAAGCGAAGGATTTTTTTTTATACCTTTAAAAAGACAATTATACTTGACAATAAAACTATACGGAATTATACTTGTATCTTATTAAAGAAAATGTCAGATTTTGAAGGAGAGTTTTTGATGAATAAGAAAATATTGTTACCGATTATTTTTGTTACGTCGGTATTTTTATTGTTATCGTGTCTAGGATTTGCAGAAGCTCTTTTGACGGAAAAACCGTCGGCTCAAATTGAGAAAGTAGATATCGAATCAATTTCGCTTGAAAGTATTAGTTTTCTATTTGACGTTAGAATTTCTAATCCATATCCCGTTTCAATTAATTTAGCTGGCGTTAATTCAAAATTCAGCGTCGAATCAAATCAACTCTTTGAAACGTCGACAACCAAACCTTTTAGCGTCGCGGCTCGCGGAAGTAGCGTAAATACTATTTTAGTAAATTTAAGATACGCCGATATAGTGAAAATCGTAAACGATTACGTTAATAAAGATAAATTAAATTGCGATATAGACGGCTCGATCGTACTAGACATACCCGATACGGGTATTCCGGGGATTCCCGACACGTATACGTTCCCATTCAAAACTTCCAAAACAATTCCTACGTTTAAACCGACTCTCTCGGTTAAAGATTTTACTCTTATCATGCCTTCTACCGAGGAGATAAAAACGGCTCTGTTAAAATCGGGAAGCAAATTGAATATTTTCGACGTAATTAAAGTTTTGGATAAACTTGTAGCCGGTAGATACGACGAGGCCTTTTCTGTGATAGATCCCAAAGATTTGGATCTTAAATTCGGCGTAAACTTCAAGATACTTCTTAAGAATGAGACAAAAAGTATGATAAATTTCAACTCGTTTAAATACGATTTCTTGATGAACGGCGATCCATTGATAACCGGAGCGACGACAAGCGATATAAAAGCGGTCGACAACGTCGTAACTCTAAACGTAGCAAATACCGTTAGCTTAGTATCGTTTAGCAGGTCTATAGTAAGCGCTTTGCAAACTAATAAAGCGGATTTCAAATTATCAGGCGA
>JAGOCL010000345.1 GCA_017998755.1 Spirochaetota bacterium
CCGGTTGAAGAAATCGAAGGATTACTCGAGGATGAAAACATGGAGCCGTCGGACGTCGTTATGGCTTTAGAAACTTCAGAAGTATCTAAAAAATCGCTAAAAAAGGTTGTAAAAACGTATAAATCCCAAAAATCCAAGGGATGGGGGCTGATAGCTAAAAAAATGGGAATCAAACCCGGCTCAGAAAAATTTGCCCAACTCAAAGAAAAAGTTAAAACTAAAAACGAAAAAATGAAGAAAGATAAAACTGATAAAGAAAAAGGCGATTCCGAAAGTAAGGGTAAATCGGACGAAGATAAAGTCAAAGGTAAAACCGACGAAGAAAAATCAGACGAAGAAAAAGGTAAAGGTAAAACCGACGAAGAAAAAGGTAAAAAAGGAAAGAAATAATTTTTTTAATTTAGAATTTAGTCTTTTGATTTAAAGTTCTTTTTGTAATTTTTAATCATTTTTCCGAATTCTTTATCTTTTTTCCTTAGCTCTATGGCTGAGGATTCAAAAAAAACCTTTTCTTTTATCATTTTTTGATAATTTTTGTAATATGCGCGGTCAAGCTCGCCTCTATTTATGGCGTCCAAGACCGCGCATCCTTTTTCGATAGTATGAGAACAGTTTGTAAATCTACAACTTTTAGCAAGCCCGGTTATTTTATCAAAAGTCGTTTCTAAGCCGTTCGAAACGTCGGATATTCCGACTTCCCTCATACCCGGATTATCTATTATAATACCGCCGTTTTCGAGAACAAACATCTCTCTATGGCTTGTAATATGCCTTCCTTTGCCGGTACTCTCGCTTATTTCGCTAGTTTTCATGATATTTCGAGCTAATAAGCCGTTTATCAAAGTAGATTTACCAACGCCAGAGGAACCTAGCGCGCAATATGTTTTACCTTTTTCTATCAATTTGAAAAGATTGTCGTAACCGTTTGATATTTTATCGCTAACGGGAATAACCTGAACATTTTTAATTCTTAACTGAACTTCGTTTATTATATCGTACAACTTTTCTTCAGTCGTTAAATCTGTTTTCGTTAAAACTATAATCGGCGTTATTTGCGACGAAGCGCAAATCGTCAAATACCTTTCAAGCCGGTTGATATTGAAATCCCTATCTACGGACTGAACTAAAAAAGCATAATCGATATTAGCGCCGATTATCTGAACCTCGCCGTCTATACCGACGCGGCGCCTCTCGATAATCGAATACCTCGGTAAAATATGATGAATTATAGCAAAATCCCCGTCGCAAAGAACAAGCGTTACCCAGTCGCCTACCGCCGGAAAATCTTTGCGGCCGCTCGCGGAAAACCTCATATTGCCTGTTATCTCAGCATCGAAATCTCCGTCTATAGTCCTGACTCTGTATTGTTCTTTATGTTCCGAGACTACCCTTCCAATAACGAACTCAGTTAACTTATTTTCTGCAACATACTGTTTAAAACTGTCGCTAAACCCAAAATCTTCAAGATTCAATCGTATCCCTCGCTTCTTCTAACTAAAATATATGTTATCATCAATTTATTGCCTTTTTTTTAATTTATATCCAAATTCAAGAAATTTTTCTAGAATTTTATATTATTTTTTTTTGATATTTAAACCGCAGTCTTTTAATATCGCTAAATTTAAATCAGATAAATTAAATCTATATCCCCGTTTATAAAATTCTCCATACATGATGAAACTTTCTAATATTTTTCCTTTATTATCTGAATTTCCATAATGTTTATAATTTCTAATATTTAATGGAACCATTTTCCCAAATATCTTTACGGCGTTACTTCCATTAAAATACAATTTATCTTGATATTTTATCACATGGGTATCATAAATTGACCTTGCTTTATTTGGGCTTTTTGATATACCTGTTTTACTATCTAACCATCCATTAAATGCTAGAACATGTAGTATTTCATGCATAAAAACTGAAATAGCGTCTAACTTTTTTTCAGGCACTTCCAATGTTCTTTTTTCAGGATTGGGATCAAACCATAATTGTTTATCTAAGTATTTGTCATTTATTATTATTTGAAAATGATGTTGTTTTGATAAATGACTATCTTCATTAAATATATAGTCGGTAAGGCCTTGTTGATAAACATTTCCTTCATTAGTTTTTTTCAACAGAACAAATTCTTCGCTTTGCGCGCCGACGCCTTTAATATTGGGGTATTTATATGAATCTGCAATTTCAATTAAAATATTTATATCTAAATCCTTTTGTATTTCCAATTCATTTAGAACAATTTTCAACGCTCCTATAAGGCAATTTTGTAAGTCCTTATAATATCTACTATAATCATTATTCTTACTTGTTTGAATAAAATCAATTTTATAATTTATTTGTTGCGCATAAACCAAAACTGATAAAATTATAAATGTTATGATTAATACTATCCTTTTCATATTGTATCTCTAAATTGTATTGCCGACTAACGATGGGGTAGTTATCGACTTCGCCACAGCATTAATTTATCCAATTTTCAATTCTTAAATTATCAATTCTTTTAAAATGATTCTCATTTCCCGTTATTAACTTTTCGCATTTTTCAAGAGCCGCCGATCCAATCAGAATATCTGCGTCGGCAAGAATTTCATTTTTTACTTTCAAATTTGCCTTTATTTCGCCAAATCTTTTCATTATTTCTATATCTGATTCTATTATTTCAACTGTTAATAAGAATTCTTCAATTAAAATTTTATTTTTTTCTCTATAATCAGATTTTTCAGCGCCATAATACAATTCAGCCGCAGTCATAAATGATATAGCTATCGAATCATTGTTTTCTTTTCGCTTTTCAATTACCTTTTTATTACCTCGTAATATCTCAATACAAACATCAGTATCTAATAATATCATAAATCAACTTCTCTTCCGGGGCTTCTATTTGAATAAATATCGTTGATAATTTCTTTAGTATTTCTTTTATCTTCCCATAATCCTGATATTTTCTCCCACATATTTATTTGGACTTCTTTACTAATTTTTCTATTTCTGTTTCTTTTATACTCGTCATATAAAACATTTTCTAGAATTACAAGGATTTCATTATTTAAACTTCTTTTTTCTAGTTTTGATAATGTTCTGATTTTTTTTATTATTTCATCCGGAATATTTCTTACAGTTAAATTGATCATTTTTTTTCTCATTTATAAACTAATATAGTTACAATATAGTTCAATAAATGAAAAATGTCAAATATTTTTTTTAGGCGCGGCGCTCTTAATGACGTCGCCAAAGGCGGTTTCAGTTCAAGATCCCGCCAGTTGTCGAAAATGACCCGAAGGGTAATTTGGGTGAAGTCGGTAATCCGCCGGAACCAACAACTGGCTGTTGAATCTGTAGGAAAACCCTAAAAATAGCACCTCAAACCTCTTTATAATGGCATTTAAGTACTAAATTTTGGCTTTTCCTACAGTCTCGTTAGTTGCTGAACAGTATTAATTTATATTAAAAAACCATTTTTAAAATGTTCAATTAAGTAATTAAACTTTTTTAACATATTACTCAGAGGATTTGCACTACTTGGATGAGGTAATGCTAAATATAAATAATCCTTACCAAATAGATTTATTGTTAATTTTTCATTAATAATTTTTTCTTTAACAATCATCTCAATTTCATTCCAAAAATAATCATAAAAATCATATGAATAATAATTTTTTGACAAATTTACTATTCCTCTAAAAG
>JAGOCL010000346.1 GCA_017998755.1 Spirochaetota bacterium
CCGTCAAATTTCTTAAAAATTTGACGGAGAGCAATTTTTTTTTATTTTTTACTTGACAAATTGTATTAGTACTATTATATTTGTATTATAACAATAATACAATAATACAAGATTGAAATCTTGGAATTGTAGTTTGAAATTATATTTTTAAATTTTTTATAAAAGGAGAGTTTATGGAAGTAGTAAAAACAAAAGAGCTATTCAAAGACTATATCGTCAATAAAATAGCGATTAATGCTTTGAGAGGCGTAGATGTGACGATAAACGAAGGGGAGTTTACCGCTATCGTAGGACCTTCGGGGAGCGGTAAATCGACATTACTACATATTATTGGATGCCTTGACGAGCCGACTAAAGGAAGCGTTTTTATTGCGGACAAAAATGTCGCCGGATACAATAAAAAGCAACTTGCCTTTTTACGAAGAGAAAATATCGGTTTTATATTTCAGGCGTATAACTTGATACCTGTACTTACCGTTATGGAGAACGTCTCTTTTCCGCTGACTTTGCTTGGCGAGAGCGCTAAAATTATAAAAGAGAAGACAATGGAAGCGATAAAAAGCGTCGGGCTCGAGGGGCTGGAAAAAAGGAAACCGAAGGAGTTGTCCGGCGGTCAACAACAGAGAGTGGCTATCGCCCGAGCTCTTATAAAAAAACCAAAACTGATACTAGCGGATGAGCCGACGGCGAATATCGACTCTAAGATGGGAAGCGAGATTCTGGAATTGATGCTAAAACTTAATCAGACGGAGAAATCGACTTTTATTTTTTCAACTCACGATAAAATGGTAATGGATTACGCAAGACGTCTTGTAATTTTGAGAGACGGAATAATTATCGAGGATAAGACAAAATAATAAGGAATTACTAAAAATGAAAGTAAAAACCAATTTATTTACTATGGCTTATAGAAATCTCGGTAGGCATAAAGTAAAATCTATCATAACTATAACCGCTATAGCCGTCGGAGTATTCCTTTACATATTTATGGACGCGTGGCTGATGGGTATGAGAGTGGACTCAAAGAGAAATATTGTCAACTTCGAAACGGGCGGCTCAAAGATATATAAGAAAACTTTTTTTGATAAAAAAGACGAACTTCCCTTATATGAAAGTTTTAGCGCTTACGACGGTCTATTAACGGCTCTAGACGCATCCGGTTACTACGCCAGTCCGCGAGTTAAATTTGCCGGATCTTTGATGAGTCCCGAGCAGGAACTCCCTTTTATGTTTATCGGAGTGGCGCCGGAACTTGAAAAAAAGACTTTTTTAACAGAAGATTTTATTGAAGAAGGGGGGAGGTTTGTTGAAAACGGTAATTTCGAAATCGCGCTTGGACAAAGAGGAGCGGCGGATCTGGGAGTAAAAGTCGGCGATATGGTTAGGCTAACTACCGTTATCGATAAAAAGGACGAGACGGGTAAAATCAGGCATATTCATCAGATAATCGACCTGTCGGTATGCGGTATCATAAATACGCCGAATCCTTACGTAAACGGAAAAGTCGGTTATATGACGCTGGATATTCTTCAAAACAGCAAAGGAATACTATTGGAAGGGGAAATCACGGAAATTTGTTTAACGGCAAAATCTCGAAAACATCATCAGATACCGAACAAAATTGAAAAACCTTCTTATATATCAAAAATTATTCCCGAGCTTTTTACGCTTAAAGATTTTGAAAGTAATCCAAATCTATCAGGCGAAGATTTTATTATAGTAAGTTACGAGGAGGACGCTAAAGATATGGTGGCGGCATACGGAGGCGACGCTATTTCCTCTTATATTATGATCGGATTTCTATTTTTTTTAGCGTTTATCGGTATCGCCAACACCATGCTTATGGCGGTTCTGGAGCGTACAAAAGAGATCGGTATGATCAGAGCTCTCGGTATGACGGATAAGCAACTTTTTTGGCTCTATTTTGTCGAAGCGGGGCTGATAGGATTGATCGGTTCGATTATAGGGATTATCTTAGGAATATTAATCAATATGTATATGGTCAATATAGGAGTCGATTATACTGAGATTATGGAAAAAGGCAACATGAATCATTACGGTTATAGAATTATCGGATTATTTAAGTCGGCGTGGAATTACGGAGCTATCGTCGGATCGGGAATCGTCGCTTCGATTCTTGCGTCGGTTACGTCGATTATTCCGGTTAGAAGAGCGACAAAAATAAGTATAACCGACGCGCTACGTTTTGAATAAAATAGACATAAGGAGGAGATATATGAATAATAAAATAGGTATTGGCGGTTTGACAACGATCGTCAAAATTGCTTATAGAAATATTTTCAGGAATATGAGGCGATCGATACTGTGCATCGTGGCGATTTTTTTCGCAGTGTTCTTTATATTGGTTATGATGGGGTGGGTATCGGGGATGTTAAATAGTTTTAAACATGTTATTACTACGTTCGACTCCGGTCACATAACTATTCTAACCGAAGAGTATGAGAAGAAAAAAGAATTTTTCCCGTTACAGTATCCTCTGATTCCGCCAAACGACAATTTGAGCGAGTTTGTTGAAGAAATAAAAAAGATCGATAACGTTCAGTATGTAATGCCGCGAATTACTTCTTACGCGACGCTTATGGATAACTTTGTAAAACACGCCGTTTTGTGGGGGGTAGATATCGAGACGGAGGGAAAAGCAAATAATCTGAACTTAAAGGAAAGAAATAACGGCTTAAAAGAAGGGCGTCTGCCTAAAAACGGCGATAACGAGTGCTTGGTCGGATATAAACTTGCAAAAAAAATGAATATAAAAATAGGGGACAAGATTCCGATGAAGATAATATCCAGTCAATACTCCGACAAATATTTTATGCCGGAAGTCGTCGGGCTTTTTGATTTTGATTACAACGCATACGACGGGAATTATATAATAGTTCCTTTTGATAGATTGCAAAGAGTAGCGACTATGAAAAATAAAACTCAGTCGATATTTATCTTTTTAAACGATAAAGAAAAATCCGACGAGGCGATAAAAAATATCGAGAATTTAGTAAAAGGGACGGATATCAAAGTATTGAACTGGAAGCAAAACTTCTGGCTTGCCTATATGGAGCAGATGAAAATAATTTACTATTTTGTCTATATGGTTTTTATAGTGGTCGCCTCCTTCTTAATAATTAATACGATTATAATGGTAATTCACGAGAGAATCAAAGAAATCGGAATGATGGGAGCTTTAGGACTCACAAGATTTGAAATAATGCTTGTTTTTTTCTTTGAAGCGTTGATTTTAAGTATATTTGGTTCTTTTCTTGGAGCGACTATCGGAGGATTAGCGAATTTGATATTTTCGTTCTTTCCGATAAGTTTTGACGCGCTAACGGGGGGAAGTATGGATATGCCGATCACAAGCACTCTGTATGTAAGTTTTTCTTTTGCCAATGTCATTCAGGGATTTGTTTTTGGCGTTTTAGTTTCCGGAGTATGTACGATTATACCCTCGCTAAAATCTGTTTTCATCGAACCGGTTGAGGCGTTGAGGAGATAAAAAAAATCCGGCGACGGCGGGACTAGCCCGCCGTCGCCGGAGTAAACAAAAAGGAGTTTTATATTATGAAAAGAATTTTTATTATTTTGATTATTTTAGCTATCGCGACGTTATTAAACGCGCAGGATCCTAAAGAGATATTAAGGAAAATTGATAGAAACGAAGTTTACGA
>JAGOCL010000347.1 GCA_017998755.1 Spirochaetota bacterium
CTAAAATTATATCGGGCGGCGTATTGGTAATCGGCGATAACGAAAAGGTTAGCGATATTAAGAATTTCACTAAAATCCAGAACGAAAATATTACCGCGTTTGTCAAAAATTAATTTGGAACTATTAAGTATTAGGAGCTATAAATGAGAGTAGAATATATAAACCCTTTCGTAGAATCGGCGATGCAGATACTATCCGCGACGGTTTCGAAAGACCTGAAAAGAATGGATATATCGCTAAAACCGTCTTTAACGCCGATGATGGGAGTAGTTATTATCGTCGGACTGGCGGGGCAAGTGTCGGGCAGGTTAATAATCGATATGAGTAGAGCTACCGCTCTGAAAGTAGCGAGCGCTATGAATCAAGAGGAGCTGAAAGAGTTCGACGAATTAACGTTCGCGACGTTGACGGAACTCGCAAATATGATAACCGGTAAAGCCGTTACCAAACTCCACGAATTGGGTTTTCAGTTCGATTTGACGCCTCCGGCGTTATTTACAGGGGATAATATCCAAATTTCGGATAATAAAATCGAATCTCTCGTCGTACCTATTGATATGCCGCAGGGCAAAATAGAAATAATTGTAGGAATAAAAGAAAATTAATTTTTACTTTTTGTAAAATATTTGATATATTATAAGCGTAATATTACGAAATATTATTAAAGGATGTTAAAATGAAAAGCAGCGCAGATTTTCCAGCATTAAATCAAAAACCGCCGGAAGGTTTAAAAGAAGACGGAACTCCTTATAAAATACTTATCGTCGACGATTCTATATTTGTAAAAAAGCAATTGTCTCAGATACTAACTTCCGAACAATACGACGTAGTAGACACCGCGGGAGACGGCGAAGAGGGGATAGAAAAATACAAAGAAAATTATCCGAACGTCGATTTGGTAACGATGGACATAACTATGCCAAAACTCGACGGCATATCGGCTCTGGAAAAAATCATTGAATTTGATAAAAACGCAAAAGTTATAATGATCAGCGCTTTGGGCAAGCAAGAGCTTGTCAAAAAATCGCTTCTTCTCGGAGCAAAAAATTATATAGTAAAACCGCTGGATAGAAAAAAAGTTTTAGAACGATTATTACTGGTTCTAAAAAGATAGCCGGTATAGTTTAAAGTTATGAGAATAATATCCCGCTTCTACGTCATATTTATATCTCTGATATTAATTTTTTTACTTTTTGCCTGCAAAAGTAAAACGGACGCGATAAAAAAAGAGACCATAATAGAAAAGCGGGATACCGCCAATATAAAAACCGATTTAAAAGAGACTAATCGCAAAGAAAAAGAGCTGGAATTCATTGATTTCACATACGTTTTCAACTCCGAAAAAACAAAACTAAGCGATAATAATTTATATAGCGTTTATTACGACCTAATTTTTATATTTGACAATAAAAACGATAAATTTACCGTTTCTTACGATATTTTTGACGAGGATAACGTTAAAATCATATCAAAATCGGATATTAAACCTAAATTTGATCATAAAGAAAACAGATATCTTGTTTCAGACAGCTTTCTCGATTTCTTTTCGTATAAAACGCTGAGATACCATTTGAAAATTAAAACCGACGACGCTGAGATAGAATATGTCGGAGACTATAAAAGCGACTTTAATCAATCCATCGAATATTTCGTTATAGGCCCGATAATAGCAAAATATGAGAATTCTGAAATCAATTCGTATCTATCCGTCGAAATCGTTCTTTCCGGAGATGAAAATCCTGACAACATCAAAATTATCCCCCCTTCCGAAAATTATTACTGGGACATTCCGTATCAGTTAGAAGAAGGTAAAATCGTCGGCAAAGGGCTCATTAGCGATAAATACCACAAAAGATATCTTGATAACGGAGATTATTATATCCAAGCGCACTTTGGTAAAAAAGGGATAATTCAAAAGAAATTCAACATAACGGACTTTTTTAATAATACTAAAGGGGCAAACTACGGACTTCCCGTCGCTTCCGAGATTTCTTCGGATAAAAATAAAATAGTCTTAGATCTATCGCTAGTAGAAAAAATTGATAAAATGGAATTAAAACTTTTTTCTAAAATTGAAGACTCCTTGCAAAACATAGGCAAAGTCGAAATACTTAACGTAACTAACGAACTCATAAAAAAAGAGTTGATAAATATGTTTTTAGACGACTTTGGCAACAAAATTAAGATCAAATATAATGAGAAATATTATTATCAGATATATTTATACTCAAAAGTTTTTAACGATATTTCTTATATTTCCATATCGGATTACGCGCCGTTGATTTTTCAGGGCTTTAGAATCTGGTAGCTCGTCTGATTCTTTTTAAAGAAACATTTTTTGAATTTCTAACTTACCTTGACGTTAATTTTTTAAAATGCTATAAAAACTTTATTAATTTCAAATTATAGGAGTTTAAGATGTTTTTGTTTTCAAAGAAATTTTTAACGTTATTTTTTCTTTTATTTTTAGTATTTGGCGCAAACGCGGATAAAAAATCAGACGATCTTGTAAACGAAGCAAAAAAAGAAATAAAAGAACTAAGCGCTAACGATTGTTCAAATTTAATTAAGAAAACCGACGTTATAATTATCGACGTAAGAGAACCCGACGAATTAAAATCCGGGAAAATATTAAATTCAATCAATATCCCCAGAGGAGTTTTAGAATTTGAAATAACCGTAAAAGCTCCGGATAAGAGCAAAACCATCGTTTTATATTGTAAAAAAGACGGTAGAAGCTCTTTAGCGGCTCAATCTCTACTAAAAATGGGTTATAAAAACGTAGTCTCGATGAAAGGCGGAATTGTTTCATGGATTGCATCGGGATTACCTATCGAGAAATAAAATATGAACAAATTAACTTATAAAATACTGATACCGGTATTATTTATACTCGGCTTATCCGGCATATTTTTATTTATTTCTATAAAAATCATAAGCGAAAAGATTGCTTCCGATATGTCTTATAGTATGGCTCCTTTGATAATGGATAATATCGATTCTAACGCTAAACGATTTATTTCTAGAAACGATATCGATTCGTTTCAGATATATGCAATGTCCGTGTTGGAAAAAGAAAAAATTGTACAAAAAATCGTATTATCCGATATCGACGGCGCCGTAATCTCCTCAACCGACAGGAGTTTAATCGGAATTTCTTTTGTAGACGAACTTATAAAATATAAACAAGACTCGATAAACAAATTAGGAAAATTCAATTTTGTTATGTCAAAATTATTAATGATCGAGATTTCTGAATATTTACCGCCGGATATAATGGGTACCATAACGATTTATTTTTCAAAAAAGTTTATCGCCTCAAAAATGAATACTATTATAGCTATATTAAGCTCTATAGTATTTCTTTCAATAGTTTTAATTACAATATTTATTATATTTTTTACAGGCAGATGTTTAAGTCCGATTATATCATTGAAAAAACACATAAATGAAATAAAAAATGGCAATTTGTCGGTTAATTTGGAATACCGGCAAAGCGACGAAATAGGAGATATTTCAAAATATGTTAACGAAATGACTATGAATTTGAGGGATTTACTAAAATCGATTATTAACAGATCGTCCCAATTATCGGATGCGGGAGACAGTCTCTCTTCTAACATGATTGAAACTGCGGCGGCGATCAAACTTATAAACTCAAAT
>JAGOCL010000348.1 GCA_017998755.1 Spirochaetota bacterium
AGGTATACCAATGCAAGACAGACCTTTTGCTTTTTGGGTCATTATGGGGCTTTCGGTTATATCGATTATTTTAACGTCGATTTTTTGGAAATTAAAGAAATGGTAGAATTTATCTTAAAATTTTGTTTAAAACAATTTTTAATCCTTTGAAATCTTATCTAATTTTATAGGTTTTATAATTCTATAGAAAATTATTAACCGATTTGTACGATTAGCAATTCGCAACAAATATTTCATTAAGATTAAATTAATTAAGAGGATTTTATGAAAAGTACAAAATATACGCCAAAAATAATAACAGTTTTTAAGGAAGGTTATTCTTTTAAAACCTTTACCAAAGATTTATCCGCCGGAGTAATAGTCGGTATTGTAGCTCTCCCGTTATCAATAGCTTTTGCTATTGCTTCCGGAGTAAAACCGGAACAGGGATTATACACAGCCATAGTCGCCGGGATAATCATATCTATACTTAGCGGCAGTAGAGTTCAAATTGGCGGACCCACCGGAGCGTTTATAGTAATACTTTACGGTATTGTACAAAAATACGGGTACGACGGTTTAGCCGTAGCGGGAATAATGGCTGGTTTCATTTTAGTAATCATGGGTATAGCCGGACTTGGATCAGTAATAAAGTTTATTCCATTTCCGGTAACAGTCGGATTTACGACGGGTATAGCTCTATTAATATTTACGACTCAGATTAAAGACTTTTTGGGATTGAAAATGAACGAAGTACCGTCTGAATTTATTCATAAAGTCGTCGCATATTCGCAAAATATTCTTACCGTCAATCCTTACGCTCTATTAATTGGGGGATTATCTATCGCTATAATGATATTATGGAAGAAAGTTTCACTTAAAATTCCCGGTTCTTTAGTAGCGATCATTGTATCCACGTTGATAGTTTTGATATTCAAATTACCGGTTGATACGATAGGGAGCAAATTCGGAGCGGTTCCAAATATGTTGCCTCTGCCCAAATTTCCTCATATAGACTTTAAAATATTACCGGAACTTTTCCAACCCGCTCTATCCATCGCCCTTCTAGCCGGTATAGAGAGTCTTCTCTCAGCAGTAGTCGCCGACGGTATGACCGGTAAAAAACACAGATCAAATATGGAACTTATTGCTCAAGGGGCCGGCAACATAATCTCTCCATTATTCGGCGGAATACCGGCTACAGGAGCGATTGCCCGAACTGCGACTAATATTAAAAACGGCGGTACCACGCCAATCGCCGGTATTATACACGGTATTACTTTACTATTAATAATGCTTTTCTTTGGAAAATTAGCGGCGCTAATTCCTATGCCCGCTTTATCGGCAATTTTAATAATAGTCGCTTACAATATGAGCGAACTTCATATTTTTATTAAGCTTTTTAAAAGTACAAAAAGCGACGTTTTGGTTCTTTTAGTAACATTTTTATTAACGGTAATTTTGGATTTAACTGTGGCCATACAGGTAGGCGTAGTATTGGCGTCTTTATTATTTATGTACAGAATGTCAAACGTCTCGCAAACCGGAAAACTTTCTAATAGTATTGACGACGAAGATGAAACCGATTCTAATTCAATAAAAAATAAAGAAATACCAAAAGGAGTGGAAGTTTACGAAATATACGGCTCGTTTTTCTTTGGCGCGGCGGAGAAATTTAAAGATCAAATAAAAGCTATTGAGAAAAAACCAAAAATATTAATTCTCAGAATGAGGAACGTACTAATGATCGACGCCACAGCCTTAGCGGCGCTTGAAACGGTTGTCGTCGACAGTCAAAAAGCAGACATTAAAGTAGTTCTTTCAGGCGTTAGAACTCAGATACTTTTAGTTTTACAAAAATCCGGACTTGTAAAGAAAATAGATGAGAAAAATATAACGGCAAATATAGACATGGCGTTAATTAGAGCTAACGAAATACTAGCGGAAATTAGCTAAAATATTAGAGATTTTATGATTACTATAATATTATTATTGATATCAAACGTTTTTATGACTTTCGCATGGTACGGTCATCTAAAATTTAAAAGTCAACCTCTGCTAATAGTAATTCTGGTAAGCTGGCTTATTGCATTTCTTGAATACTGCTTTCAAGTGCCGGCAAACAGAATTGGTCACGGTCAATTCAGCGCGGCGCAGTTAAAAACTATACAAGAGATAATAAGTCTCTCGGTTTTTTCCGTATTTTCTGTTTTTTATCTTGGAGAAGAAATTAGATGGAATTATATAGTAGGTTTTTTTTTAATTGTAGCCGCCGCTTTTTTTATTTTTAAAAAATGGTAGTTAAACTCTTATACAGGCGAATTAACCGAAACTCATCCCCCGGTTGGATCAAATAATCTTTACAATAGAACCCGAATTCCCGTAGTATCTATCGTTCCGTTACCTGTCGACGTTCATTCTTAGCTGAAGTCAGCTCTGCTCCGTTTGTCCCGTCGTTTTCCTCCATTCCTTCGTTAGCAAAGGTATAGCCATTAGTAATAGCCCTTATGGAAACAACTATATTCCCTTTGTTGTTTATATAAGAATTCGGACTTATTATCCGTACTTGATGCGTCTAAAAAGTTTTTTGAGTATATGTCAAAGTCCTTTTTATTCCTACAGTCTCATTTTCATCTACCGGTACTATATGGATAGTAAAATCTCCCGTTCCGCTCGGCGTCGTCAACTGCCACAAGTACGTCTTCGGATTATTCGCCGTCAAATCTATCCTACCCGCGCTAGAGTTCGAGCCCGCGTAACTTCCCCACAAAGTACAATCCGACGTCGGTTCGCCTACTCCGCCGCCAAAATCAACGTCGGTCTTACCGATAAACCAGTATATATATCCAAGCCCGTCGTCGTCCGTCGCCTCTCCGCTTGCCATCGATTCGGGGAACGTCGAACTACCCGCAGTCGGAACAATAATTCGAGCTCCCGGCTTATCCAAATCTTGATTTATATCGTAAATCGCGCTTGACCAGCCGACGTTGTTCATAGCGTCGACAGTCGCTACTATCAATTTATAGCTTTGAGCTCCGCTTGTTATTTTCTCTGTATCAAAATCGTAACTCCAAGCCGCTTGCGTAAAATCTACCCTATGCCATATTACCGTAGTTCCATTTACGCTAGATAAAACTTCGTTCGCTTTTGCGTCAAGTAAGGTTTTTGTATTAAAATCGCCAGTCATATCCGGCTCGGCTCCGGTATAGTAACTGAAATATAGCGAATCCACTCCGGACCAATCGTCGCTTATAGACCCGTATACAGGCCATACCCCGTTCATCCCCTCTCCTTCGGCCGGATTAGTTATACTGTTCGCCGGAGCGATATTATCCGCTTTTAGATATGTTCTTGTTTTTTGCGATTCCTCCCCATTCGAATTCACGCACCATACGTCCACTATAATATCGTGAACGGTATTATTTGTAAATAAAGTCGAATCAAACGCCGGTAGAGAATAATCGACAACAGCGCCCCATGCCGGATTAGTTATCGACGCTTCGGCAAAATCGCTCTTTATATCTGAAGATAAGTCGTACTTTATCTCTACAACGTAAAACTCTCCCCCCGCCGTAGCCCTTATGGAAACAACTATATTCCCTTTGTTGTTTATATAAGAATTCGGACTTATTATCCGTACTTGATGCGTCTAAAAAGTTTTTTGAGTATATGTCAAAGTCC
>JAGOCL010000349.1 GCA_017998755.1 Spirochaetota bacterium
GGCTAAAATGCCCCCGATCCACCCCATACTGACGTATATCGTATTTGTCGTCCATTTGGGAATATTTGGGAATATCGCTTTGATAGTAATACCCGCAATAGCAAGCCCCCAGATAATTCCGAATATGCTCCAGCCGATCGCCCCTCTTAACGGAACAAGACAAAAAGGAGTAAATGTGCCGGCGATCAAAGGAAAAATCGCAAAATAATCCAATAACTTAAAAGCGCTTTCTATCTTAGGCGTAGATACAATCCCATGATGAACCGAACTAGCCAAAAATAAAAGAACTAACGTTAATCCGTAAATAGAAAAACTAACGATCTTCCATACGTCGCCTTGAACGCCGGATTTAACTACCAGCAATACCGCTCCGACTAGAGAAAATATAGCTGCCGCTAAATGAGAAGACGAATTAAATATTTCGTCGGTTACAAAAATACTGCCGTCTTTACTTTTTGTTCTATTGTTCATATTTTCTTTTTTTGGAATAATATAAAATTTCGGTATATCTGTCGGTGAAGGATTCGAACCCTCACAATTGGAACCAGAATCCAAGGTGCTACCATTACACTAACCGACAATAAGTTCCGTTTTCTTTCTTTTTTGTCGTATGAAAACGATACGAGAAGCATAATAAATTTATTTCTGAATTTTGTCAATTTAATTGATTGAAAATTGTTGACAAATTATTAATATTTTTATAAAAACTAATACAAATATCTACTTAGGGATGGTGGTGGAATTGGTAGACACGCAGGCTTGAGGTGCCTGTGAGCGAAAGCTTGTGTGGGTTCGAGTCCCATCTGTCCCATTTTTTTATTTAGTCGTAATATCCTCTATTTGACGTTTATCAAATTAAAAACAATAAATTTTATATTGCTATTCATGTAAAAAAATCGTAAAACGTTATAATTATTAAACAATTAAAAAAGGAGATTTATAAAAATGTTTGCTATAATTTTGTTGGCTTTGTTTTTAATGCTTATGATTTTTATCGGAATATGGGGAATGAAAAAAACGTCCAATTTAAACGATTTTTTCTTGGGCGGTAGAAATATCGGTCCATGGATATCCGCTATGGCTTACGGCACCACGTATTTTTCAGCGGTTATGTTTATAGGATTTGCCGGAAAGCTGGGCTGGGGATTAGGATTGAACGTACTTTGGATTTCATTAGGCAATACGGTATTCGGAACCCTATTAGCATGGCTGGTTTTAGCAAAAAGAACCAGACGAATGACTCAGAATTTAAACGTTATGACAATGCCGGAATTTTTGCAAGAGCGATACCAGTCAAAATATATAAAGTTTTCTTCGTCGTTATTAATATTCTTTTTTCTATTACCCTATTCCGCTTCTGTTTTTCAAGGGTTAGGATATCTTTTTGAAGTAAACTTCAAAATTAATTACGATATAGCCCTCGTAATTATGATTATCATAACCGGAATTTATCTTGTACTTGGAGGATACTTTGCGATAACGTTAAACGATTTTATACAAGGGATTATAATGTTAATCGGTACGATGCTAATGATAGGAATTCTGCTTGGGGAAGGCGGCGGTTTGACTAAAACGATAGCGGATATTTCTCAAAAATATTCGGAACACATTCCTAAGGCCAATCAACCGGGATTTTGGACTATCGCCTCTCTAGTTTTTATGACGTCTTTTGGAACTTGGGGACTTCCTCAAATGGTTCAGAAATTTTACGCAATCAAAAACGAAAGCGTTATTCCAAAAGCCGCTTTTATAACGACGATTTTTTCGATAATAATTGTTTTTTCCGCGTATTTTACGGGAGCAATGACGCATATATTTTTTGACAACGCTTCGATTCCTCTAAACAGCGTCGGGAAAATTAATTTCGACGCCTTAGTGCCTACGTTATTAACTAATAAGTTGCCAGAAATTCTGATGGCGGTAATTCTATTGTTGATATTATCCGCATCCATGTCTACTTTATCGTCGTTGGTATTGGTTTCGAGTTCGGCGGTAGCGATTGATATGTATAAAGGTCATATAAATCCCAATATTTCAAAGAAAAATTCTTTGTTGATGATGCGTTTTTTATCCGCTCTTTTTATAATAATTTCTTATTTTATAGCAAGATATAAATTTACGGTTATAGTAACTCTTATGTCGTTATCGTGGGGGGTAGTCGCCGGATCTCTAATGGCTCCGTATCTTTTTGGTTTGTACTGGAAAAGAACTACTAAACAAGGAGCTTTTGCCGGAATGATTACCGGATGCGTAGTTTCAATATCGCTCTTTTTCATATTAGGCGAAAGTAAATCTCCTATGGCGTCTAGTATCGGAATGATAGCGCCGTTTATAGTCGTTCCTATAGTTTCTTTATTGACAAAACCGCCAAAAGCCGAACTATTGGATAAAGCGTTTAATAACATTTGATTTAGGAGCTATCGTTGAATATAATAATTACCGGCGGCGGTTCGGGCGGTCATGTAATGCCGGCTTTGGCGGTTATTGAAGAACTAAGAAATAGTCAAAATGATTTTTTTAAAGAAAATAACATTATATATATCGGCTCAAAAAAGGGCATTGAGAAAAGTTTAATTGAAAAATCTGGAGTTGAATATAAATCAATAAATACCGGCAAACTACGAAGATATTTATCTTTTCAAAATCTCTCGGATATTTTTAGAACTTTTACTGGAATCGTACAAAGCGCGAAACTTATAAAGAAAATCCGTCCCGATATTATTTTTAGTACCGGCGGATTTGTATCGGTTCCGGTAATTATTGCAGGAAAAATTAAGAAAATACCGATTTTAATACACGAGCAAACTGTAGACGCAGGATTAGCAAATAAAATAGCCGGTAGATTTGCTCAAAAAATAGCTCTAACGTTTCCCGAGAGCGGTAAATATTTTCAAAAAGATAAAATAGTCGTAACCGGTATACCTATAAGAAAAGAAATATTTCAAGGAACAAAAGAAAGCGGTTATAAAAGATTTGGATTTGATTCGTCGTTACCTACAATTTTCTTTACGGGAGGGGGATTAGGTTGCCGCGTTTTAAACGAGGCGGCTAAGGTTATATTACCCGAACTTCTAATAAAAACTAACGTTATTTATCAAACCGGCGCCGCAATGAATGGTCGAAATTTTCTCGATATGAAAAAAATAAGAGAATCGCTTCCGGATTATTTGCAAAAAAGACTTTATTTAACCGACTTTATTAATAATGAAATAGCCGACGTTTTTGCGCTAACAGATTTAGCGATAGCAAGAAGCGGCGCGGGGACTGTAAACGAACTATTAATGTTGAAAATCCCCGCAATTTTTATACCTTTAGCCATTGCGACTAATAACGAGCAGTTAAAAAATGCATTAATTAGCGTTAATCTTGGAGGGGCGGAGATTATTGAAGAAAAAGAGCTGAGTTCGACTATTCTATTAGATAAAATTATTAATATATTATTTTCAGAAAAGATTGTCGCTATGAAGAAAAATTTATCAGAAACCAACTTTAAAAATGGGTTAAATAATGTTGTCGGTTTAATAGAAAATATTTTGAAAAATAATATAAAAAAAATATAAAAATATTTGTATTTAGGACCGTATTGTATTATATTTTCTTAAACTTAAAATAAGGAGTATTAATGGACAAAATACAAATATCTAAGGATATGAA
>JAGOCL010000350.1 GCA_017998755.1 Spirochaetota bacterium
GATAATCGAGAATAACGGATTTTCGTTTTTGTTCTTCCAGTACCATTGCGAGCGTGTACATCTCTTCGCCGGTCGAACTTCCTAGCGATATACATTTTAACTTAGTTTTCTTAAATCTATCCGCCAAGATTTTTACTCCCTGTTCTTTTAGAAAATCAAAATGAAAATTTTCTCTAAAAAAAGAAGTCGTATGCGTCGTAATTTTATCGACTAAAAAATCAATTTCAGGATGAGTTAAAGGCAACTCTTCGATATATTCGAAATATTCAAGAAAAGATTTGTAACCGTTTTTTGTCAAATACGACGAAAGTCGGCTTTCCAGTAAAGACTTTTTTGATTCGGGAAATTTTATGCCAATTTTTCGTTGAATAAAATCCTGATATTTTTTAAATTCGCCGTCGTAGGCTCTTAAATGACCAAATCCCGCCATATAATCGTACCGCTTCTAAACTTCAACTTTTTCCGAAGCGGCCTTTTCTCTATTTTCCAAAGAAGATATAAAGTCGCCGCTAACGTCTATGCTTGATAAAACTTTATCAATATCTAAAATCATAATGAATTCTTCGTCGATACTAGCTACGTTTAGAAGATATTCCGACTTCAATTTTGAGCCGTATTTCGGCGGCGGCTCCAAAAGCTCCTCTTTTATCTCAAGAACGTCCGATACCAAATCTACAATCAATCCCATCTTTTGACGATCTCCGTCTATCTCAGGCTCGACGATCATAATACTAGTCGATTCCTTAATATCGGATTTTCGGTTAAAGAATTTGTATGATAAATTCACAACCGGAACGACAGATCCTCTAAGGTTTATTACGCCTTCTATATAGTCCGGAGATTCCGGAACGGGAGTTATTTTTCCGTATTCGACAATTTCTCTTGTTTTTAAAACGGCGACTCCAAATCTAGTCTCGCCTAACTTGAAAGTAACGTATTTATTATGCGCTTTACTCTTCATTGTCTCTCCTTACAAAAACATTATAATAATAATCATAACTAATGTCAACCGATAGTTAGTTTCGTCGTAAAATATTTATAGCTTTTTTAGTATCATAATTTTTGTTTCTTCTATTTTTCCCGCGTTAAAACTATATGAATTTTCATTTTGATTAGGTATAGCCTCAAAAGAGTCCCCCGTAAGTTTTACCGAAGAATATATTTTAAAATTCATATTTGGCAAGTTTTCTTTTAAATTCAGTTTTTCGGGAGTTATTTTAATTATTATTTTATCCTCGCTTACTATATTCTCAATTTTTATAAGATTGTATTTCTCTTTCATGTATTCTGTCGATATTCCGTCGTCGTCGTAATAATAAAAATCTTCAGAGCCGGTATTAATTGCATTAATATAGACTTCAAGAGTCTCCGGTTTATTATAATCCGCTTTACTATTCATAATAAATATTCCGTTTGGCTTTAAGAAATAACTCGGCTCTCCTCTTTTATAGGTTATAGAATGTTTTAAACCGCCGCCGTAAATTTTGTTATCTTTAAGGTCTATCCAATCCCCTATGTTGGGAAGATAAACGTTATATTCGTCGTTTTCATAAGTTTGTCTGTAAAGTATAGATTCGCCAAAGAAATACTCTTGATTTTCAAATTCAACCCTTTCTTCGTTAGATAGCGAGGGGCTCGATACGTCGATCGGTCTGATAAAAGGAATACCGTGAAAAGACGTAGAATATGCGGTAGAATAGATATATGGTAAAAATTTGGCTCTCAATTTTAAAAGACCCGCGACGTCTTTGAGCGCGTCTCCCTCGTACGACCACGGCTCTCTGTCTACTCCCGAACCGTGCGGCCTGTATATCGGCGAAAACAAACCAAACTCATTCCATTTTGTAAAAAGATGGGGAGTTCCTTCTCCTACAAAACCTCCGACGTCGCTTGCCCAGTAAGAGAATCCCGACAAACTTGCGCTAGTCATAATAAACGGTTGAATCTTAAAGCCTTTCCAACTGGCTTCGGCGTCCCCCGACCATACCGATACGCCAAGTTTAGGCGAAGATGCCCAACCTGATCGAGATAATATTATCGGTCTCTTGTCGGGATACTCTTTCTTTATATTTTCATACAACATTTTACTCCAAAAATAGTTGTATTGATTATGAATATCGTCTTCTACCCCCATTTTAAACCGGGTAGTGTGATATACCCCTTCCGGCTCGCCAAGATCCGTCCAAAGCCCGCTTATTCCCTGATCCATAAGAGGTTTATACGACTTATTCCATAAAGCGGAATTTGCCGCGGGATTGGTATAATCAAATACCGCGCCTTCGCCCCACCAGTTTTTGAGATTCATCATTTTTCCGTCTTTATTTTTTCCAAAATACCCCATACTTTTAAAACTGTTGAAGTTCTTACTATTTTTATCAAAAAAAGGTTCGCTGATGTTAATTAGTTTAAAGCCGAAAGTATCAAGCTCCTTAATAAAAGCGACCGGATCTTCAAAATTATCGTAATTCCAGTCTATATCTCCCATATATTTAAACCAATATAAGTCCAAAACGATTCCGGTAGCGGGAAGCTCGAGTTCGTTGAATTTTTTCGCTATTTCTAATGTTTGTTTTATTGAAAAATACCCGTATTTTGATTGAATATATCCGAAGAGCCACTTTGGCGGCAGAGGAGGAAGCCCGACTAATTTCTGATATTCGCTAACCGAATCGATTAGCGAATGCGAATCTGAGACGTAAATATCAACGCCGCGGAAACTTTTCTCTTTATTTCCGTTAATGTACAGCAAAACAACGTCGTTTCCGCTTTTTTCAACGGTAATCGTCGCTTTATAAGGGGACGCAAAATAGACAAAATTGCCGTTATCGTCGTAAACGACCGGTATCGGTAAGACCGCCCTATCGCTATATTTATGTTCCGTCGAAATTTTATATTTGATGTTTTCGTCTAGAAGATTTAATTTCCCATAACGTTCGCCGAGGCCGTATAAATAAGCGGAGTCTTTAAAAGTGATTTGAGTCATATCGGTTTCGTATTTGATTTCAATTTTATCGGAGCTTTTGGCCATATTTAATGTTATCCCGTCGTTCGCGGATACCTCGAAATATTCCGATTGAAAAAGATTGGCTAAAATCGAAGCATTGTCAAATACGATCTCTTTATCTACCAAATCGCCGAATAGCGCTTCGTTATCTCCGTTTCTATAAGATAGCTTCAATAAGTTTTTTTCCGCTCCAACGCCAAATGTTTTATCCCCAAAAGGTATTTTATAGAAGTTTTTTACCTCTTTCGATTCTTTACAAGAAAATAGAACAGTTGCAATAAGCGCAAATAATATTAGTTTCTTCATACATACCCCTTTGTCAATTATGAATAAATAATTCTATCATAATTTTGAAATTTTATAACTATTTTTGTAAAGAATTCCATTAATTAATTGTTATTTATATATAGAAAGATTTTTTTTAAGGAGTTTTTATGAAATTTAAAAAGTACGTTATTTTTGCATCGCTTTTTTTCTCAATCCTTTCGTGTCAGAGACGTTACATCATCGATATCGACGCGCCAAAGTTAATATACGGCGCTTTATTACAAACTAACGATTTTTTTGTTCAATTTAACGAGCCGCTTAATAAGTTTGAATATTTTGTAGGAGATAAAATATTTAGTCATAATATTAATTTTCCAAAAGC
>JAGOCL010000351.1 GCA_017998755.1 Spirochaetota bacterium
CAATCTATAACTAAACGCCGTATAGTTCCGGCTCGCTATATCGCTTATCTATCTATCGTCAATCTTACGTTTAACAATATACCTAATTTCTCGATTTATGTCAATATTTTTTTGCAACTTTATATCTAGTAAATCTGTCTAAATTAGTACGGAGGTTTTATCATTTATTATTTGTAATGTCAATAATATTTTTGATATTTTTTAATTATTTTAGGAAACTCTTTTGTTAAACGAAAATGTGAACAACATTTTATCTATAGCTTTTTTTATAGCTACATTTATAGGGTATTTAACGATACAATCGTTAGGGCTTATGTCGTAAAACTGCGAATAACTCTCAGACATAGACGGAAAAGCCAAATTCTTATCGTCGAACTGAATTTTTTTATAACTATAGGTCTGTTTTATTATATCGCAAGCGACTAAACGCGGCGCGTTATATTTATTTATCAGAGTAGAAAATCCGAATAATCTACAAATAAGCCCTCTGTATTCATAATTAGAGCACAATCCTTTTGAACAGGCGTTTTTATTATAAAAAATACAAACGTTATCTTTGTTATTCTCAAGTAAATTTGAGTATAAATCAATTTGATTTTTATAAAAAATATCTACCGCTAAAGGAAAAAATTCTAAAGGAGCCGCTTCGATCGATTCTTTTTCGCAACAAATACCGCACCCGTATTTACAATCTATACCCGTCATATTTTTAGCCGATAAAATCTCGGCGTCAATCTTAGTATAAAAATTCATAACGCGAACAGCTAATCTATAAAAATATTTAAACCCGTCTCTTTTCATACTACGCCCGTAATATATTTTTCATAAAACAGTTGACCGCAATCTGCATTAATATCGGCGCCCCTTCGATATCTTCTGGTTACTTTTAGGCCGGTCGCCGTTAGTTTATCCATAAAATTTTTAATCTCCGGCTCGCTCGGCCTTCTCGGATCGTTAACGGCGGTATTTATAGGTATCAAATTAATATGAAAAATATCTTTATCGATTTGAGAAAGCAAATCGACGTCTTGCTGTTTCATATTTACCCCTTTTATCAAAACGTATTCCAATGTGATTCTATTTTTATAAATACCGTAAAGACGTTTAATTTCTTGAAATAACAAATTTAAAGGAAATTTTTTAGAAATAGGCATCATTTTTTCTCTTTCGCTTTGTTCGGGACTATTTAACGAAACAGCAAGAGTGATATCTGGAAAACTTTCTAACAAATCTTCGATCTTATCCGCGACTCCGCAAGTTGAAATCGTTATTCTTGTTTGGGATATACCCAGATTTTTTTTATCAACCAAATTTGATATGGCGGTTTTAACGTTTAAAAGATTATCGAGAGGCTCGCCCATCCCCATAAATACTATATTAAAATATTTATCGACGACAAGCTCGTCTTCTTTCATAATCTTATACAAATATAAGACTTGAGACAAAATCTCGTCCGAACGCAAATTTCTGATTAACCCCATATCTCCCGTTTTACAAAACGCGCATCCCATCCTGCAACCGCATTGAGAAGACACGCAAAACGTAACTCTATTATTTTTATCTTTTAGGTAAACGCTTTCTACGTAGTTTTTATCGTCTAATTCAAATAAAAATTTTATAACTCCGTCGCTCGACGTTCTTCTGCCGGATTCGATTATCGTTAGAATCCTAAAATTCTCAGACAACAATTTTCGTAAATCCAAAGGGATATTAGTCATATCGTTAAAATCAAAGATACAACTGTCGTATATAAATTTAAAAACCTGATTCGCCCGATAAGGTTTATCAAAAAAGCCCTTTTCCGATAAACCGTCGAAGCGAAAGTTAAGAATAGAATCGTTCAAGTTATTGAAATTCCTTTATCAGCTCTTCGTATAGTTCCAAAGCTTTGGTATTCTGGTAAATCGTCTTATTATCTTTGTCTTTAAATATATCGGAAAGAAATTTATAAGCGTTTTGTTTATCCTCAATAGCCATATACGCATCCGCTATCTCGTTTACCAATCTAACGTTAGACTTATCGGCGTTAAATAACCTCGTCATTTTGTCAAGGGCTTTTGAGTATTCTTTCTTTTCCTTAAATATCAGAGCCAGACCAAGTTCCGCGTAATAGTCGTCCGCTATTTGAAGAGCTTTCTTGTAATACTTCTCCGCTTCGTCTAATTCTCCCAGATTCCTTAACGAATCTCCCAATCTGGTCATAACAACTTTATTTGTAGGACTAAGCTTTAACAATCTCCGCCATACGTTTTTACTCTCGTTATGATCTAACAACCCTCTGTAACAGTCGGCAAGTCCATATAGCGCATAAAAATTATCCGGCGACAACTCGAGGGCTTTTTTGAAATAATCAACGCCTTGTTCGAAAGTCTTTTTTTTCCTATGACAATTTCCTATAGTTGTTAAAATTCTTAGGTTATCCGGTTCTATCTCGAGCATTTTCGTCCAATACTGAAGAGCGTGATCGTATTTTTTATTATCAAAAAAAAGATAACCGATGCCGGTAAGAGCGTATGTATTTTTTGGATCGACGTCGAAAACTTTTAAATAAAATTTTTTAGAATTTTCAAAATCTCCAAGTTTCCTGTAAGCGTCGGCAAGACGGGTCAATACAGTAATATCCGGATCGTTTAGCGCAAGAAAATGCTCCCACAATCTTATCGCTTTATCATATTCTTTAGCGTCTCTATAAGTATCGGCAAGCCCAATAATAGCGTATTTATTTTCGTGGTGATATTGTAGGCAGTCTTGATAATATTTCTGAGCTTCTTTAAAATTATCCTCTTTCCGGGCTAAATCCCCCATGCCTACAAGTCCGTATTGATTCTTCGGATCCAGCTTGAGCAATTCCAGAAATTTTTCTCTCGCCGCCTTTAAGTTATTTTGCTTCAGTAAATCGTAACCTTCCTGAGATATCTGATTTAAAGAATTAATTTTATCATCCGAACCGTTTTCTTCTATATTATGCATTGCGGCGCCCCCTTAGTTAGTAATAATAATCTTTTCGGCAACGGCGTCTTCGTCATCCTCTTTCAACCATTTTTGTATCACTTTTGCCGAATATTTACAAAATTCTTCGATTTTTGAGCTATTTTCAGATTTAAAAAACATATCGCAGGCTTTTTCAATATCGTTTTTTTCCATATAATAATCGCCGAGCCGAACCAGTCCGTCTTTATAGTCTGTAGTAAGAAATATCTTTTCAGCCGCCGGAATATCCCCCGACGAAAAAAACTCATTGCCTTTTCTAATAAGTTGTACTCTGGTTCTAGAATCGACAGATCTTTTTTTATCGTTACCTTTTTTTATCATTACAAAACTACTTCAATAACATTAAAAAACGTATCTTTCAATTATATAAAAATTAGTTTGATTTATCAATTAATTTTTTATTAATTTATCATTTTCAATATCTATCTGAGCCGATTCTTTTAATTCTGCAAAAAATTTGTTCTCAAAATCCCCAACTTTACATTCGCTTCCGTTATATTCCAAGAAAATCTTGCCAATAAGAGATTTATTTGGAAGAATCATCTTATAATCTATCCATAAAGCGTTTTGCGAATAATCTTCGGGCAGACCAACTCTTATCTGAAAGTCTTCTGCGATCTTAATATCCGCGTACCGTAAATTAAACGAATTTAGAGCG
>JAGOCL010000352.1 GCA_017998755.1 Spirochaetota bacterium
ATCCTACGCGCCTCATCTTCATTTTGGGGTTTACGACGAAAACAAAATATCCCTACCGTTTAAATTTACGCTTGACAATCCGGATAATACTTTAACTCGTTTAGAACCGAAAAAAGAAATGGTTATTATTAATTAGCTAATAGTATACCCCCTTATATGAAAAAAATATTTTCGAAATTTTCATAAAATAATTGAAAAAAATAATAAAACTGTTATTATACATCTTTAAAATATAATCTAGGAGATAAGCAATGATGCAAACTTTAATTGAAAAAGCCGATATATTGATGGAATCTCTCCCTTACATTAAATCCTTTAGATCGAAAACGTTCGTTATAAAATACGGCGGCTCAACTATGGACGAAATGTTGAGAAAAGATATTATTCAAGACATCATACTTTTAAAATATATAGGAATTAATCCGGTGATAGTTCACGGCGGAGGATCGGAAATAACTTCGTATTTGAATAAATTAAATATAAAATCGGAGTTTATAAACGGATTGAGAGTAACTGAAAAAGCCGCAATGGAAGTCGTTCAGATGGTTTTGGTTGGTAAAATAAATCAAGAGATCGTCAGTCAAATAAATAAATACGGCGGTAAAGGGGTCGGACTTTCCGGCAACGACGCAAATATCCTTCTTGCCCGAAAAAAATTACCGACTGAGATATTTGACGTAAACGGTAATTGCGAAAAAACGGTAGATTACGGCTATGTTGCGGACGTTGAAAAAGTTGATCCTACGATATTAAAATATTTATCCGAATCCGGATTTATTCCGGTAATATCGCCTATAGGAGTTAGTTTCGACGGAGAGAGTTATAATATAAACGCCGACGAAGCGGCCGGAGAGATAGCTCAGGCGTTGAAAGCCGACAAGCTGATTATGTTGACCGACGTCGACGGTATATACGAAGTCGCGGGTAATCCGGCGACAAAAATCGACTCAATTACAATAGATAAAGCCAGAGAAATGATCGCCAAAAATCAAATCAAAGGCGGTATGATACCAAAAGTTAAGTCTTGCATTGAAGCGGTATTAAACGGTGTGAAAAGAACTCATATAATAGACGGAAGAGACAAACACTCTTTGTTATTGGAAATATTTACAGATAAGGGTATAGGAACTATGGTAATTTCCTAAATCCTAAAGGCGGAGTTTTATGAACATTATTGAAGATTACGACAAATATATTATGAAAACATACGCTCGATTTCCGTTAGTTTTTACTCGCGGAGAAGGGGCGTGGCTTTATACGGATTCAGGTAAAAAGATTCTTGATATGTCGGCTGGAATTGCCGTGTCCTCGCTTGGACATAAGCACCCCGGGCTGACCAGAGCTATCAAAGAACAATGCGACAAACTATTGCACACGAGCAATCTCTACTATAATATGCCGTGTCTAGAATTAGCAAAAAAACTGATAGATAATTCGATATTTTCCAAAGTTTTCTTTTGCAACTCCGGCGCAGAAGCAAACGAAGCGGCAATTAAGTTGTCAAGAAAATACGGAAGCGCAAACGGATCCGGTAAGAAATATAAAATTCTTACAATGAAAAACTCTTTCCATGGCAGAACAATCGCGACTCTTACCGCGACCGGTCAAACTAAGTATCAGAAGGGGTTTGAACCGCTTTTAGAGGGGTTTGATTATGTCGAATTCAATAATGTCGATGATATGAAGAGTAAATTCAGCGACGAAGTAGCGGCTATTATAGTTGAATTAGTACAAGGAGAAGGCGGTATTATTACCGTCGATTACGGTTTTCTCAAAGAAATGAGAGCTCTCTGCGACAAATATAACGCAATAATGATTTTTGACGAGATTCAAACAGGTTGCGGAAGAACGGGAAAGTTATTCGGTTACGAACATTTCCCTGAAGCGCATCCCGATATAATAACGCTCGCTAAAGGATTAGCCGGCGGCGTACCTATCGGCGCGATATTAGTAAACGATAAATATTGCGACATATTGCTTCCCGGAGAACACGCATCGACTTTTGGAGGTAATCCTTTAGCGACCGCGGCGGCGGGCGAAGTTATAGATACGCTTTTATCCAACAATGCGCTTGAGAATATTACAAAAATCGGCGAATATTTTAGAAAAAAGTTAAACGAACTAAAAAGCAAATACACTCAAATAACAGACGTTCGCGGTATAGGACTCATAAATTGTATCGAAGTAAATATGGATTGCAGAATAATCATTCAGAAATTAATCGAAAACGGCGTCTTGACCGTTCCGTCCGGAACCAGAGTTATCAGATTCTTACCGCCGTTGATTATTAAAAAAGAAGAAATTGATTTTGCTATCGGCAAACTAGACGAGGTATTTAGTAAAGGATTTAAAGTTGAAAGCTAAAAAAGACGCATATTTAGTATTAGAAGACGGATCGATATTTCACGGTAATTCGTTCGGCGGAGATAACTATGTAGAAGGGGAAGTCGTCTTCTGCACGGGTATGACCGGTTACCAGGAAGTTCTTACAGACCCGTCTTACGCCGGACAAATTGTCGTAATGACGTATCCTCTCATTGGAAACTATGGGATAATCGAAGAAGATTCGGAATCAAATAAAATTCAAGTCAGAGGATTTGTCGTACGCGAACAATGCGAATATCCCAATAATTTCAGATGTAAAGGGACGCTTGCCGAATATCTTGAGAAATACAATATTGCCGGCATCGATGGTATAGACACTCGCGCTCTTACAAAGAAATTAAGAAATTACGGAACGATGAAAGGATTTATAACGACTAACAGATTACCCGACAATAAAATGAAAGAGTTGGCCGTAAATTCGGAAGATATATCGACAATTGATCTAATTTCAGATATTACAACAAAAACCCCATATGTTTTAGAAGGCAAAGGCTATCATGTCGGAATACTGGATTTGGGATTAAAACTTAGCATAGCCAATTTAATCAACGAGCTCGGTTGTAAAGTTACGGTTATTCCTTCGTTTGTTTCTATCGAAGAGATTAAAAAATATAAATTTGATATGCTTCTTTTATCGAACGGTCCGGGTAATCCGGAGATGGCTACCAACGCTATTAATATCGCAAAAGAGTTTATCGGAAAAATGCCTATAACAGGAATCTGTCTCGGACATCAAATAATTTCAATAGCTCTCGGTGGTAAAGCGTATAAACTTAAATACGGCCATAGAGGGAGCAACCATCCTGTTAAATATATGGCTACCAATAAAGTGTTTATTTCTACTCAAAATCACGGATACGCTATTGATTATAAATCGCTTCCTAAGGACGTCGAAGTAACTCACATTAATCTTCACGATCAAACGGTAGAAGGCATAAGAGTATTGAAAGATAAAATTTACTGCGTTCAATACCATCCCGAAGCGTCGCCTGGGCCGGAGGACAGTCATAACATCTTGAATGATTTTATATCTTTGATCGGATAATTAAAAATCGGCTCAGATACTTAAAGGAGGTTTGATTTGAATAATTTTTTTAATTATTTAAAGAGGTTATTTATACTCGTTTCGACTTTCTTGATAATCGTTTTTATCATTGCGATATCGTGTATTCCGCCTCATTTCAATGAAAGCGACTTTACCACGACTTATTTATCAGATTATAAAGCTCGGGAAACGAAAGTTTAGTTTATTCTT
>JAGOCL010000353.1 GCA_017998755.1 Spirochaetota bacterium
AAATCATTTAATTCAATTAAAATCAATTTTAGCAAGTTTTCTAGTTATTTTAAAGAAGTTAACTTTATTATCCGTTAGAAAACAAGAGGCGATATTAAAGCAGAACTGGAACGACGTATTTATTATTGCAAACGAAATGGAAGAAATTGCCGACTTTGTTAATAAAAAAGACGGAGAGCTGGTAAATATCATTAAAATTACCGATATATTCTCAAATTCCGATATCCAGGCCGTCAAAAAAGAGATTAAGGAATTGATTATAGGTTATAAAGAAGTTGAAAATACTAACGCCAGATTGTTAAACGATAATCTTTTTGTCGTTAAACAGAAATTTGAAAAACTGTATAACAAAAAAGGGCGAAAAGATACTTATGAAAAAGATCTTAATAAGAAAAATATGATTTTCGACAACAGATCGATAGTGTTAAATAGATTAGCGTAGCGCTAAGGAGGAAATTATGGTATCAACTTTTCACGGCATAGAGATGGGGAAAAGGTCGCTTATAAGTCACACGACCGCTCTAAATATAACCGGACACAATTTGAATAATCTAAATACGGAGGGGTATTCCAGACAGGTCGTAAACCTAAACGCTTACGAGCAGATTTTTATGCCGGATATGACTAGAGAGAACACTCCCGGACAGATAGGGCAGGGGACTACCGTTCTTAATATAACAAGAATAAGGGACTCGCTTGTCGACAACAGATTGATATTTGAGAATAAAGACCTCGGATATTACGAAGTCCAAAGCAAATATCTCGAACAAGTGGAGCTGGTTTATTCGGAACCTTCCATATATAACGACTCAACTTTATCGGCGACTTTGCGTTCGACTTTCGACGATTTTATGTCGGCGTGGGGCGATCTATCAAACCATCCAAACGAGAAAGCGGCTCGCGTAACGCTGATCGAGAGGGCTAATATTCTGACTCACAGCGTAAGATCGCATTTCAACCAGTTTACCGATATCAGAAACAATATAGATATTGAGATTCAAAATAAAGTCCGCGAAACTAACGATCTTGGTAGAAAAATAGCCGATCTCAACGAGAGGATATTGAAAAGCGAAGCAGTCGGAGACAATCCAAACGACTTACTCGACGAAAGAGACAGACATCTCGACAGACTTTCCAAACTCGCCGATATACAGATTAGCAGAGAGGATAAGGACGAGCTTATAGTGTTTATCGGAGGAAGGCATTTTGTTCAAGGGGGAAAGTTTGAAGAGCTCCAACTTGTATCGCAGTCGGATAACGAAGGATATTACGATATTTACTGGAAAGACGGCGAAAAGCTTGCTCTTCGCGGCGGCGAACTGGCGGGATTAGTCGATCTTAGAGATACAGATTTGTATTTTGAGATAAAGAAGCTCAACTCTTTTGCGGCAAACGTTACAGACTTAGTAAACGACAATCACAAGAACGGATTTGGCGCAAACGGTAAGACCGGCAATAATTTCTTCGTCGAATTTCCATTTACGACCGACGTAACCGGCAATTTTGACAGGAACAGAGACGGCGCCGACGACTCGACTTATATATACAGAGTATCCGGAACAAATAAAATGGATATTAACGATAAGATCGGTATTGCCGGCGAGATGAATATAAACGGCGTTGCGATCAATTATTATGATACCGATACGCTTGGAGCCGTTATCAGAAGAATAAACGATTCGGGAGCTAGAGTATCGTCGTTTATCAACGCTAACGGCCAATTTACGCTTAAAGCGGATTATCAGTTAGATAAAGAGAATCCCGACTTTGTTATAAGGAATCTTGAGGATAACGGAATGTTTTTGACCGGTTATACGGGAATACTAAACGAAAGCGGCGCCGCGGGGGCGTATAATTGGGAGAATATCGATCAAATAAACCAATTTAACGCTAATTCGCAATGGGCGGTCGCTCCGCAAATCCATCCTTCGGCGTATATGAAAGTCGAGGATAGGATATTATCGGACGATTCTTATATCGCCGCGGCAAGCGGTATCGATACGAACGGAGACGGCGTTGCGGACGTTTCAAACGGCGTCGGGGATTCGGAGAACGCTCTGAAAATATCAAGTATTAAACATGAAAAGACGATGATAGGATCGTCGGTAACTTTTACCGAATATTTTGAAGCGGTTATATCGGATATCGGGGCAAGATCGAGCCGAGCCGAGAAGGGATTAAAAAGCGCCGAGATTTTGGTTCAAAATCTTGAAAATATCAGAAAATCAATAAGCGGCGTAAATATCGACGAGGAGTTCGCGAATATGATAAAATTTCAACACGGATACAACGCGACGGCGAAGATAATGACCGAAATGGATAAAATGATCGAAACCCTGATTTTCAGATTAGGATAAAAAATAAAACAGAAAACTTCCGGCGGGCTACGAGGTTTTCACGAGATTTGAAAGGAGTATAATATGAGTATAAACAGAATTAGTTCAAATACTATTAACGATAACGGAGTATTTCATCTGCGAAACAGAGAGTACAGTATGGATAAGGTCAACAACCAGATCAATACCGGCAAAAAGAACAGATTACCCCGCGAAAACGTAGTGGACGTTACTCAATCAATGACGTACCATACTAAAATCCAAAAAATCGATCAATATATAAGAAATATAGACGACGCGGAAGCAGAGAGAGGGCTAGTCGAAGTCAAACTTAACGAATCTATTCAGATACTGCAAAGAGCGAGAGAGCTTGCAGTTCAGTCTGCAAACGGAACATATACCGAAGAAGATAGAAAGAGTATGGCTATAGAGATAGATCAACTTTTAAGGCAAGTAGTTCAAGACTCCAATACCAAATTTAAAGGGGACTTCTTATTCAGCGGTTTTCAGAAATACACAAAGCCGTTCGAAGCTCTCGAGGGCGCGGTAAAAGGGATAAACGACGCTATGATAACGAAAGTGAAATACTTAGGAGACAACGGCGTTCATTTGAGAGAAGTCGACGCGGGCGAATATATCGGCGTTGCAAAACCCGGATCGGAGATATATTGGGCTGAGAATTTTCAGATATATTCGCCGGTAAATACGGCAAATTTCAGGTTGACTAAAGATCAGAATATTCTCATCGACGGGATAAAGATAGAATTTAAAGAGGGGGACAACGCCTACGCCGTTATGGATAAGATAAACCGTTCAAACGCCGCTATTAACGCCTCCATAGATATTGTAAACGGCGGGATGATACTTTCTACGACCCGGCCTCACAAACCCGAACTAGCGGATATAGAAGGGGGAACTTTGTTGCAAGACCTCGGAATTTTGGAGAGAGGGAGACCTATGGGGCCGGAGAATCTTAACCCCGACGCTACGGTATTCGGCGGATCGATATTCGATACGCTTATAGGATTGAGAGACTCGATGATCCATAACAATAGCGAGGATATCGGAGGAAGATTTTTGGGGGCTCTCGACTTTGCTATATCAAACCTTACTTATAATATGGCCGAGACCGGCGCTAAGGACAACAGACTCGGTTATTTAACGGCGCGGCATACCGACGATAAGATCGTATATACCGAAGCTCTGACTAAAACAGAAGATATCGATCTTGCCGAAGCTATAACCGAACTGAAAATGCTCGACTTTGCGCATAAAGCGGCTCTATCCAGTTTGGCTAGATT
>JAGOCL010000011.1 GCA_017998755.1 Spirochaetota bacterium
GTTTTTTTTTAATTGTAGCCGCCGCTTTTTTTATTTTTAAAAAATGGTAGTTAAACTCTTATACAGGCGAATTAACCGAAACTCATCCCCCGGTTGGATCAAATAATCTTTACAATAGAACCCGAATGCTTGTCCCGCGCGTAGTCGATGGGAATTCGAGGACTATTGATAATTAGGAATACTCTCAAAGGGGACGCAATGCAAGGGGAAAATTATAAAAAAAAAAATACAAAGATATAATTGACGATTACCTTTAATTTATATATATTTCTTATAGGGGCGATTATATGCTTGAAGTTACTATTAATGAAATACAAAACGATATCAACATTCTTCTTTCAAAAATCAAAAACGGAGAAAAAATTGTTATTAAAGACTCAAATAATCTAATCGCAAAATTAACGCCTTATAAAACATCAAAAAGCAAAAGAATTTTGGGCAAAGAAAATGGTAAAATATGGATGAGCGATGATTTTGATACTCCTCTTCCGGATTCAATAATCGGAGATTTCTATAAGTAAGTTACTTTTGACAGAATTATAATATCTCAAACAATTATAGATAATATTCCGATTATATCCAAAGACTCTGTTTTTGATTTATATGACGTTCAAGTTATTTGGTAAATATTAGGTCTAAGGAATTTATGTCCTTACCTCTCCCTAACCGATAGCCCTCGAATAAATTCGAGGTCTATTGATCAATTAGGATACTATCAAAAGGGACGCAATGCAAGGGGAATGTTTTATTAAAATCAAATACCCATCAGATAATTTTGAATTTATCGGCTCAGAAAATAATTAATTATAAATATCTAATATAATTTTGTTGAATAAAAGGCAAGATAAGAATTAAAAGATTGAATAAAAATCATATTTTATAATTAGATTGCACGATTTCATCGTTTTTAATTTCTTTTTCAAAATAACCTCCAGTATTAATAAATATTTTTTCAACAATCTTCCCAGACCTGTCAGGTTTCAAAACTTGACAGGTCTCCACCCCCTATGGATTATCGTACTTCACTATAACTACATTATTAGATTCATAAGTCCCCGCGACGCTTACCCCCGTGCAGTAAGTATAACTTCCCGCTCCGCGTTGCTCCCCCGCCGCGTAAACGTTTCCCGAACTATCTACCGCGACTGAATTAAAAGATGAATGACCAGTCCCCGCCGTTACGCTTTTCGCCCATAGCGCCGTTCCGGAGGAGTCGTACTTCGCTAGAACTACATTATAACCGTCAGGATAAGTCCCCGCGACGCTTACCCCCGCGCCATAAGTATAACTTCCCGCTCGGTTTTGATACCCCGCCGCGTAAACGTTCCCCGAACTATCTACCGCGACTGAATTAAAATATGATTCATTTGTTCCCGCCGTTACGCTTTTCGCCCATAGCGCGTTACCGGAAGAGTCGTACTTTACTAGAACTACATTAAGAGCGCCTGTCCCCGCGACGCTTACTCCATCTCCGTAAGTAAAACTTCCACCGTATTGATACCCCGCCGCGTAAACGTTCCCCGAACTATCTACCGCGACTGAATTAAAAGATGAATGACCAGTCCCCGCCGTTACGCTTTTCGCCCATAGCGCCGTTCCGGAGGAGTCGTATTTCGCTAGAATTACATTATCACAGCTTGAACTAGCCCCCGCGACGCTTACACCCTCACCGTAAGTATAACTTCCCGTACCCCATTGATACCCCGCCGCGTAAACGTTTCCCGAACTATCTACCGCGACTGAATAGAAACGTGATCCACCTATTCCCGCCGTTACGCTTTTCGCCCATAGCGCGTTACCGGAAGAGTCGTACTTTACTAGAACTACATTAGGGCCGCTTGAATAAGTCCCCGCGACGCTTACCCCCTCTCCATAAGTAAGACTTCCCGTTCTCCATTGCTCCCCCGCCGCGTAAACGTTCCCCGAACTATCTATCGCGACTGAATTAAAATGTGATTCATTTGTTCCCGCCGTTACGCTTTTCGCCCATAGCGCCGTTCCGGAGGAGTCGTACTTCACTAGAACTACATTAAGAGCGCCTGTTCCTGCTACGCTGATGCCGTCTCCATAAGTATGACTTCCCGTTCCTTGACGCCCCGCCGCATAAATGTTCCCCGAACTATCTACCGCGACTGAAAAAAATTCTGAATAATTCCCCGCCGTTACGCTTTTCGCCCATAGCGCCGTTCCGGAGGAGTCGTACTTCACTAGAACTACATTAGAACCGCTTGAACTAGTCCCCGCGACGCTAACTCCCTCCCCGTAAGTATAACTTACCGTACTGCATTGATACCCCGCCGCGTAAACGTTTCCCGAACTATCTACCGCGACTGAACAAAAGGTTGAACCGTATGCTCCCGCCGTTACACTTTTCGCCCACAAAGCGTCGATAAATTTGGCGTAAAGAGTAATATTTTCAGTTACGGTATTTACATCAAAAATCCAAGAAGCAGTAAAATCCTCATCCTTATACCAACCTATAAAAGTACACCCTACTTTTATAGGATTCGGTGGTTCTGTTACATATCCTTGACAATAAATTGTTTGCGATTCTACCGAACTTCCGCCTTGTGAATCGAAAGATACGATGAAGTTTGGGATAGTCGAGGTAGTCGTGATAGTAGAAGTAGATGATGAACTCGTCGTCGTCGTGGTAGTGGACGTTGAAGTAGTTGTTGAAGTAGTTGTCGGAGACTCATTATCAGAGAAAGCCCGAATAGCGCGGACCCGACAGTCGGAGTCTTTAGCGTAGCTACCTTGGCTACCACTGTAGAAGTCTTTAATCCACGCGTAGATATTACTAGTTTCTGAAGACGACCAGTAATCATAGTTACCAAACCCACCGACACTTTGAGAATGTAGATTAACATACATAAGATTCAACTCATCTCTCGATGGCAGAAACCAGTCGTCATATCCGCCAAATTCAAGGTAGTAACAGGATTTTGCCGCATAATCAGTTACTTCGGTATCGCCAAATTGTGTTACTATATTGAGTGTGTTTAGCTCCCCTGTCCCTATAGCTGTTCCGTCCGCTCCGTTCACGCTTGTTCCAAATCCTCCCCAGACTTTACTTGTCCATTCTGTCGAGGCGGGGGCGCATTCAAGATATCGCCAACCATCGGTTTGATAATTTGGATTTATATAGAATATAATACCTCCGGCTGGACCGGTATCTCTTAGATTATAAATTGGCGCAACTGTCGTCGTGGTAGTGGATGTCGACGCTGTAGTCGATGTTAAAGTCGATGTAGTCGTTGAAGTTGAAGTAGAACTCGACGTTGAAGAAATCGAAGTTGTCGGAGCGACTGTCGTAGTTGATGTACTTGTCGTCGTGGTTGAAGACGTTGAAGTTGATACATTTGTGGTCGTCGTTAGAGCTACTGTCGTAGTATATTCCGCGTAGTTCGTCCCTTTTTCATCTTTAGGGTTGATTCTTGGCGCTATCGTTTCATACTGCTCGGAACAGGTTATTAATACCAGCGCAAGCGTTATTGATAATAATAATAAGTAAGATATAGCCGATTTACTTTTCATGATAAATCCTCTTTATAATAAACTTTTCTATTCTAAAACTTAATCCCAAACGACATATTTAGTTTGTCGTCGTTATAACCTATATTACCGTTAAATCTTCTAAGATTATCCCTAACGTCGGGATTTTTTATGAGATAGTTATATTTTCCCGAAACTCCAAGCAATATTATTGAAACTACCAAAGTCGTTCCTCCTACCGCCATAGTTACTATTCCGGAAGCTTTGAGATATTCCGAAGTTTGGTAAGATTCTCGCCCTTTTTCGTAATAAAAATCCATATTTGTCTGATTAGTAGCGTTAAGGTAGTTGTTATAATATGTTTCATAGTTCTTATACGATACGTTCATACCGATAAAACAACCGACTCCCGTTCCCAAAGTCAGCGCGGATAAAGTTATTATCGCGGAACCGCCGCCGATAAGTCCGTTTCTGGTATTTGTAAGTTTTTTTGTATAAGCGGTCCTTTCAACATCTTCTTTCATTTTATTCGCGTCTTCGACGACGTCCTTTAACTCGGAGGCGGCCTCAAGTTTTATCTCAAGCTCTGAGATCTTTTTCTCGACGTTCAAGAAACTTGATTTTGTCGCTGAAATTTCGTTTCTTATTTCGGTAATTTTCCCTTTATAAAAACTTGCCTCTTCCATAGTATAGGTAGATTTCGTATAAGCGTCGATTCTTACCATAACGAGATTCTCAAAGTTACTCTTAGCAAGTTCGACGTTTCTTTTTGACATTTCTATCTGTTTTTTTGAATTCTGAAGATCTTCCGATACTGCTCTTTTATTTAGTATTTCTATTTCCGCCAATATTTTATCAAACTGATTTGCGGTTGATAGATCGTTTTCAATTTTTTTTATTTCTAGGACCAGATTATTATCCGCTATTTTTTTCTCCGCTTCCAAGTCCCTTTCCTGCGGTTTTAAGAATAACAGGAAACTTCCCCCCTCCTGATGACTTGTCCCGGGCAAATACCCAAACATAGGCGAAGACGTTCTTGCCGCCTCAACTCTGATATTATCAAAAATATTCAGCGGATCGATTATCGGTCTATTGTTGTATTTAAGATACGTCTTTAACGCCTTCGCAAAGTCCGAATTGTCCGAAACCGTCTCCGAAGCGCCGCTCGTCAAAATCTGCCTTGAGACTTTTTGATACGCCTTCTTAAAATATTCGTTACTATTGGGATCAACCATGCCCCTTTTATTGTCAAGAAGGTCGCCGGAAAAGCAACTGTCCGATACTAAAAGAATGTGTTTAGAGTTAATTTTGTCTATCATCCCTCTGAGGTTATCGTTTGGTATCCACCGGTCTTGGTCTATCTCGCTAGTTCCGCCGTCGGCGGGTATCCAGAAGCCCTTGTTTGTAAGTTTTGTATCGAGATGTCCGTGTCCTGCGTAAAATATCATCACGGAATCTTCCTGTTTGACTTCGGCTATTAATCTTTCAAATAATCTATATATTCCGGTTCTATTTGCGTCCGAGTCGTACAGTTCGATTACTTCGTCGACATAATATTTTTCAGTTAATATTTCTTTGATCTCTTTTGCGTCTTTTACGGGATTTTTCAAGGGTGTCCAATATTGATACTTATTAATTGCGATAAAAACAGCATACTGTTTCCCAACGGTAGCGTAAGGATCGAGTTCCCTTATTTTATTCTGAAGTCCTCTTGATTCTTGAGATATTAGCGGAGATATTGCAAAAAATATGAATATTCCTATAAATAATTTTACAAATTTGTTGTTTTGAGTTTTTATAATAAACCTCCGGATAATTATTAGAATAATTATTAAAATAATTTATATTATAGCGCATAATCTAAAAAACCGCTAATTCTAAATTATGAAATATTGTTTATTTATATTAATACGATAAATGTATAATTTTTGGGAATAAAGCGTCGCTAATATACTCAGACCTTACAGGTTTTAGCCCATTCGGGCGCAAGTCTCAAACCTGACAGATATATATCCATTTTAGAAAGTTGACCATTAGCGGTATTAAAGAATAACGTTTACTCTGTAACGTAAAAATCCTCACAAAGTAAAATTTACGTTTTATATATTTATACCAAATGCAAATATTATTCTATAAAAATAAACATACCAATCTTTATATGTTCTATTTTGATAAAATAAATTCCCTACGGTATTGGATGTATATTCTTTCTCATTTGCCCACTGTAGCGCAAAAACTCCAAAGAAGTTGTTTGGTAAATCAAAATTAAATATAGGCCCAAAATATACATAACAAAAGTCCGAGCCCCAGCCGCCGCTCATAGGAGAATCCGAATAATGAGTCAACGTCAATTTATCAATTGCAAAAAGCATAGCGGCGGTAATCGTAAAATTATTATTTGACCTTTTTAAAAACATTTCATCTTTACCCGTTTCATCTTCAATTATCGGAATCTGATACCCAAACAAGAAATTCCCCTTAAAATTCCATCCGTTTGAATTCTCGCCCATATCTGCTTCATATTGGTAAGCGACGTTATCCGAAACGTTTAACAACCCTTCGTAAATTAATTTGGGAGTAGCTTGAAATACAATATGCGTCCATCTTTGAATGTTTTTGGGCATAATGTATGAAAAATCAAATTGAAGGGTCGATGAAAACCATGTTTGGAAAACCGGCCCGTAAAAAGGTTCTACTCTTCCTTTATCTACCGTTCCGTCGTTTCTTCCCAATCCGTTAAAAAGTCCAAAAAAATTCCAGCCGCTTCCGATCAAAAATCCCGAATTAAATTGTAAAAACGCAATAGGGGTAAAAGTAACTTCCGCCCCGCTATTGATAGATACCGGAGTAAGTTCAAATTTAAAATTCAATTTTATATTATTACCGCTAAATAAAAAATGATCCGCCGTTAAAAAAGGGGCGCTGAAACCATAATTTGCATATATTCCCAACTCTACTCCGCCCCAACTGGTCCCAACCTTATTTCCGACGCCATCGTTATGATAATTGTTTGACGGATCTCCGCTATTTGTAAAATCATAAACTTTATAATCAGGGTTTGATACATTTTTATAAGTAGACAATCCTTTAGCTATTCAAAATTATAAATAAATCCGATTAATACGGATCCTCTAAACTTCATATAATATTTTTCAGACTTATCAACATCTTTGATATCGCCGGTTTGATCCGCAAACAAATTCATTACTAATACGAAAAATACAATAACTAAGCAGATAATTTTGCGCTTCATAATCTTCTCTCCTCTCTACGACGTCTCTAATTTATCGCATAAATCTTTGGCTACTTTAGGATACCATTTATGTTCTAATTGGTGAATTTCTTTTTCAAGAAAATCTAACCCTTTGTTTCTATCAATAATAATCTCTTTCTGCAGTATTAGTTCGCCGCCGTCGACTTCTTTATTAACGTAATGTATAGATATTCCCGTTTTATCGTCGGTCGATTCGTAAGCTCTTTTTATTGCCTCTACCCCTTTAAACTTTGGTAAAATTGAGGGATGAATGTTAATTAATGGCGCCGGCGCTTTTTCAATAAATTCTTCGGATAATACTCTCATAAATCCCGCTAGAAATATTATATCAATTTTGTTTTCATTTAGTATATTAAGAATATGATTTTCAACGTCTTTCTTTGAATTTTTTACATAATTAACCAATTCAAATTTCACGACTTTTTTTCGCGCTCTTTCTAAAACGTAAGCGTTTTTCCTGTCGCAAATTAGTAATACAATATTATGATTTTGATCATTTTTAAATTCTTCAAACAACGCCTCAAAATTCGATCCGCTACCTGAAGCAAATACCGCTATTCTCGCCATTATATTTTCACCCTAAAGATATTTTAAATACAATATACAAAATAGTTAAATTTTTCAATATTTTATATTAATATTTATTCCAAACTAAAGAAAATATCCCAGATAATATCGGATTTCATTAAGGGTAAAGCCCCGATAAAATACTCCACATTAGGAAGATAAGTATAATAACATGACTTTTTCATATAATCGACGCAGACTCTCTCTTCTTTTAAAATGTTTCCGTCTATCCATTTTTCTCCGGTTGTATATATCCACTTACCATTAGATTCTAAAGCGATAAGGAAAACTGCGTTTTCGATATTAGGTTGATAATATTTCAAGACTTCCTCGCGATTGTATTTTGCGCTCACTTGACTATACAGAGAATCTAAAATCTGTCTGTCGTTGACGGACATTTTTCTTTCTTTTACTAGGTCTCCGCCGGATTTTCTTTCCATATCGGATACAAGATATGCCCTAACTTTATACCCTAATTTATTTAGAATGTAATAATAAAAAAGAGCAACCGATTTTTTATCCCCTTTTTTAAAATAATACAAATCGCCGGGACTTACCCAATTAGAATAAATATTATTCTTTGATATATTAACGGAAACGTTAAGGCGAACAAACTTAGCAAGATATTCAAATATTTTGTCTTTATCCAGATTTTTTAATTGATTTATAAACTTATTTAGAATTTCTTCCCTTTCTATATTCTTAATTCCTCTTTTCTTTATATATAACGAATCGCTAAGAATCTCAAAAACTTCCTTTTCTTCGTTTTCGCTTAAATCATACTTTAAAACATATTTTTTTGCTTTTTTTTCGTAAAGCGCTAAAAGTTTTACTTTATTTTCATCTTTTTCAATGAAAGGCAGTATTTCGTTTTCAAAATAGTCCGTTTCAAAATTTCTTGGAATATTAATAATGTTATTAAATTCGCCGGATATTTTATTTAAAAGAATTTTTACCGCAAAAGTACTTGATAGCAGATCAAATTCTTCAAACCTATCCTTAACCGGCTTTTTTTCTTCTTCCGAAAAATTCAGGTAACTATATAAAACGATACTGTCGTAATCTCCAATTCCGAATATTATACCAAATTTATTTTTTTGATCGTAAATATAATACTTATTTTCATCATACTCCAAATTAGAACTGTTGGCAAATTGAATACTTGATAATTCAATGTCGTTAAATTTATAGTTATCTCCAATATATTTCAAAGATAATAATTTGGATTTTTCGCGAGCGCTTAGCATTGTTTTTATTCTTTGGTCGTTTTCAATGTTATAAATCGATAAAAAAGGTTTTTCTAGAAATATTTCTTTATTTTCTATCAAGTAGGCGTTATAATACCTATTATACCTGTAAAAATTTAATTTTAATTGCGAATATGCGCTGAATGAAATTAACAAAAAAAACAAAATAAATATTAAATTTCTTTTCATGTTTATTGATTTTATATCGGTAAAAATTACTATTTCCTTTATTTCTTAAAAAATAAATAGTATAATCCCAAAATGAAATGTCTATAATTATTTCATTAAAACATTTTAGAGGATTGTATGTTTGTAAATCAAGAAGATATTAAAAATAAGTTTGAAGAAATTTTAAATAAATATTCAGAATTCGCCATAATCCCTCATTATAATCCAGATCCGGACGCTTTAGGCAGTTCGTTTGGCCTATATTACTTACTAAATAAATTTTTCAACAAAAAAGCTTTGATTTTTTTCGGCGGCATTATAGGAAGAGCTGAAAATAACATGATGATAAACGTTTTGGATATACCAATTATAAATTTGAAAGACGACGACGCGCTACCAAATCTTCCTATTATACTTATGGACACACAGCCGGGTACCGGCAATAATCCCCTCACGGCTAACGACATTCCTATTATGACTTTTGATCATCATCCGATTCAAAGTTACGCAAAAAACATCGAATACGCAGATATTAGGCTAGACTACGGTTCTACTTCTACAATAATTTATGAATATTATAAGATTTTTGGAACAAAACCGCCAATTAACGTCGCAACAGCGCTTTATTACGGTATTCAAAGCGATGTTGTCGGCGAAGGAAGAACCGGGTACAAATTAGATTTTAATTCTATGGAAGAACTTTCAAAAAGCATAAACAGAGAAAAACTATTTTCTATTGAAAAACCCAAATTACCTTTTGATTATTATATTCATATCAATAAGGGACTTGAAAATGGGGTCATATACGACGATTTTTTAATTTCAAGTCTTGGCGATATAATTAATCCCGATTATATCGGCGAAATTGCAGATTTATTAATTAGGTTTGACAAAGCGTCGCTCGTTTTGGTCATGGGAATATACAAGAACACGTTACAATTATCTTTCAGATCCCAAAAAAAGAAAATCGACGCAGGGTTAATGTTAAAAAAAATAGTAGGAAATTTAGGATTTGCCGGCGGACACACTTCCAATTCGGGAGGAAAAATTACTTTAAAATCCCACGAAGATATACCAAAAATCTCAAAGAAAATAATAACAAAATCTCTCGACTTAATTCTAGGAAAGATAACGACGGGAATTCCCTTTCTATCGTTAAACGATTATCTTAATTACTAAAATAAAATATCTAAGACTTAAAATATTCAATAATTTTTAGTAAAATTTTATAATAATTATTGTTTTATTTTGATAATAATAATATAATTTGTTTATGGTACAGTCTTTTTTAGACTGAATAAATTTCGCATAGGTATAATATGAGTAAATCCGGATTTGCTATAATAAAAAGCGAGAGGGGTATTCACGCAAGACCTTCGTCTGAAATAGCCCGCGAGGCTTTAAAATATAAATCTAATATCACAATAACTTATAAAGGGAAATCCGCTAACGCTAAAGACGTTCTACAGCTAATTATTCTTGAGCTTTTTAAAAATGAGAAAGTAGAATTGATCGTATCGGGGCCCGATGAAAACGATGCGTTTGAAGTTATTAAAAATATTTTAGAAAAAGAATTTAAATTTGATTAATTAATCCTAAAGCAATTAATTATTCTATCGATAATAAGATTATGAGAGCTCTGTTTTTTTTATTTTTATTAATTAATTTCTATATAACCTCTGAAGAATTTTCTTTCAAGTCAATTAAAGGACAAAAATTCAAAATTGAATGCGCTATTGACGGACAACAATATTTAAACGGAAAATTAGTCGCTTCTTATAACCAAAAATATAAGACAATAAGGACAATTAAAAATGTCGATGGAACAAAAGCAGAGATTGAGGACGATTATTACTATTATAACATAAATAAATTTCTGGCAAACAATGAAATGTTGCAAATAACAGATAATAACATCGTTACTTATTACAGAGAATCAAACGGTATTATGACGGTTCAAGACGACCAAAAGATACCTTCGATAAGAAGCGCCCCTTTTTTTCCAAACCGTACGATCATTCCCGGCGATAAATGGAGCTCCCCAGCTACTGAAGTACAAGACGTTTATAATGATAATACTTTATCATTCTTTCCAATAGATGTATCCTATGAATTTATCGGTTATGAGGAAACTGACGATAAAAAAATTGCTAAGATACTTTATCAATACCATTTGAGAGCTCAAAATAATTTCACAAATAAAATTGATAATAGAATTCTTTATATAGACGGTATATCTAAAACTCTTATGTTTTTTGATTTTGATAATGGAACGCGGATAAAAGAACTATATGAACGGCAATATTTTATTAAAACTAAAAACGGAGAGTACGTTTTAAACTTCGAGATTACCGACTCAGGAGAAAGAATTTGGACTCCTATTGAGCTTATGAAAAAAGAAGAACTTGTCGACGATATAAAAAAAGATTTCGAAGAAAACAATATAAAAGACGCAACAATTGAAAAAGACGATATCGGTTTGAAAATAACGTTACAAAATATACGATTTGCCCCTGAATCGTCAACGTTAGAGCCCTCCGAAATCGAACGTCTTGATTCCATATCCAATATTTTAGAAAAATATAAAGGTAAAGGAATACTAGTTGTTGGTCATACTACCGATAGAGGAACCGAAAAGGGACGAAAGATTTTATCTCAAGAAAGAGCAAAAAGCGTTGCCGAATATCTGATAATTCGAGAAGCCGTTGATAAATCAAAATTATCATACTACGGAAAAGGCGGAGAAGAACCGATAGCAGATAACAATACGGAAGAAGGGCTCAATCTTAACAGACGAGTAGAAATATTTATATTGGAAGAATAATTGTTTACAAGGTTTTTATACAGTCCCTTCCTGAATTTTTAGCTTCATAAAGGGATTTATCGACTCTATCTATAAATAAATCAATCGACTCTCCCATGATATACTGAGATATCCCAATGCTTATAGTGATTTGCAAAACTCCTTTACTAGTATGAAATTTATGATTTCTAACTAACTCAAGTAATCGTTTGGCAAGCGCTAATCCCTCGTCGCAACACGTATCGGGTAATATAATTAAGAATTCTTCTCCGCCGTATCTTCCGACAAGATCGATATCTCTTATATTTTCCTTAATAACTAAAGAAAGTTCCTGAAGAATCGAGTCGCCTACAATATGACCGTAATTATCATTAATTTTTTTAAAAAAATCAATATCGTACATAATTAGCGATAGATTTTTATTAATTCTTTTGGTTCTATTTATATCGTTTTCCAAAAAACTTAATATTGCAAATCTGTTGTAGATAGTAGTTAACGAATCGTGAGTAGAGGTATATTTTAAACCTTTATTTAAGTCCTCTATTTCTTCTTTAGCTTTTTTAATTTCAAGAGTTCTTTCCAAGATTTTTTCATTCAACAGTTCTTCTTCTTTTACAGTTTTTTTTAGTTTAATATTTTGTTTATATATCCTATGGTTTAATTTTAAAAGAACCTCTGTAAATTTCTTTAGCTTTATATGAACTTTGATTTTTGATATAAATTCAGCTCGAAGGAACGGCTTTTGAACGTAATCGTTAGCGCCAATTTTGTAAATTCCAGCAATATCTTCGTCTGAGTTATTTTTTGCAGTTAAAATAATTATAGGTATTAAATTTAAGTCCTTTCTTTCTCTAATATTTTTTAGAAATTCCTCCCCGCTCATTAAAGGCATCATCAAATCTAGTATTATCAAATCATATGTTTTATTAATTGCGTTTAAAGCCAAATTCGGGTCTTTGTAAATTTCAGGAATAAAACCTTCCATCTTTAATATATTTTCTATCAACATTAATATATCTTCCGAATCGTCTACTATCATAATTTTACTATTTTTGTAAACCGAATCGTCGCTATGAATAAAATCGCGTAATTTTATTAATCCGTATTTCATATTCTCACGTTAAAATTTATTTTTAAAAATATTATATTTTTTTATAAACATTTCCGGATAATAGCTTTCTTTTGCTTTTCTTATACCCGGAATTCCCAAATCTTGTTCTCTATTAATATATTTGTATTTTTCAACGGCTTCATTCTCAATAAATAATTTATTTATTGTTTGATAAATACCTATATATTTTGTATCCGCTTTTTCAAAATGTATTACAAACACGTCGTCGTTTAACTCCTCGCCAAACGCGAATGCCGCCAAATTATCGTCGGCAAAAATAACTGAACCAACTATATTGAGATTATCAAAATTATTAAGTAATTCTATTATAGCTTCGTATTCGTCATTTAAAGTTTTATCGTCTTTTTTCTTATCAATCCATCTATTCATTAAATCAATACACTTATTCTTGTATTCGTTTTTATATTTTTCATATTTTAAATTGTATTCATTTAAAAATTTTTTATAAAAATTCCTTTTAGAACTAAACTTCTTACCATCCAGATGCGCTAAGTCTTTTGAAGAAAAAACATAATCAAAATTATCTCTGTCTTCTACTACTTTGAAATCTGATATTTCAATATTGCTTTTAATAATATTTATATCTTTTTCGGGAATTCTTCTTACTGAATTCTCATTTTCGCTTTTCTTTATCCATTCTAATATTTTTACGTAAGTATTCTTAACATCCTTTCCGATAGGCGGTAATAAATAATTTTCTCCGTTATAACAGGCGCGTATTATTAAACTTCCTTGATATTCAGCGTAAGATATTTTCCGGCTATTCCTCCAAACATATAAATTTGTAAAAGTATATTCTGATATATCCGGTTTATTACTATAAAAGTATCTTTTAAAGTTCTCTTTTACCGATAAATCAATTGGTTTAAAATTTAATTCTTCCATTATTATTCCTATTTATTATTATTAACAAATAACAAATTTTTCAAATAATTTCAATATTTCTTATATTTATTATCAAATATTATTTATAAATTTCCATTTTCTTGATACTATCGTTAAATGTATATGAATTATTTTAACGTTTCAGAAATTAACGCGCTATTTTCAAATAAAAACATTTCTTTTCAAAAGAAATTTGGTCAAAATTTTATGATAGACAAAAATTTAGTTAGTTTCATAATTAATTCAATGAATTTATCCGCCAAAGATATTGTAATAGAAATCGGTTGCGGTATTGGAACGTTTACAAAAGAACTGATAGACGTAGGTTGTATCGTATATGGATTTGAAATCGATTATAAATTTATTGAAATACTAGAATCTCAGTTTGACGATAAAAATTTTATCCTCGTCAAAGGCGATTTTTTAAAAACCTTTAACGATTTCATTAATAAATATTTAATTCCAGAAAATGGCAAAAGAATTATTATATACGGAAGTTTACCCTACTACATAACTACTAAAATCTTTAAGACAATATTATCTTCCGGAATCAAATTTTCAGATTTATTTTTTATCATTCAAAAAGAGGTAGAAAATAGAATATTTTCTTTACCTTCTAATAAAAATTGGGGAGAATTGTCGGTTTATGTCAATACGTTTACATCTCCAAAGATATTAAAAAATATACCGCCAAATTCATTTTATCCCCAACCTAGGACAAATTCAATCTTTATTACTTTCCGAAATAAGTTAACCAACATTAGTTCTATATCAACCTATCAGAATTTAGTAGAATCAATTTTTATTTTTAGACGAAAAAAACTGATCAATAATATCAGGAATAACCCCAAATTTAAATCCATAGATTTAAATTTTTTGATCAATATATTTTGTAAAATGAATTTAGATGTAAACATTCGCGGAGAATCTTTGGCAATTTCTCAAATTATAGAATTATCTAACTTTCTTAATAATTTTCTAAAAACATAATATTTATTTGACAACGATATGATATTGTAATATTTTTAATATTATGGAAACTATAATTTGTTTATCATGCCCTATTGGATGTTATTTACAAGCGGAATTTAAAAACGAAGAATTTTTAATATCAAATAATAAATGTCCAAAAGGAATTCTTTTTGCAAAAAACGAGTTAACTTCTCCTAAAAGGATTGTTACTTCAACCTGTCGTATCAATTCTAGCTTTATTAATAGAATCCCACTAAAAACCAACGCTCCGATTAGCAAAAAAGATATAAATAAGATGCTAAAATTAATTTCCCCTATTAATCTTAATTCGCCCGTTAAATCCGGAGAAATCGTATTAAAAAACATTCTCAATAGCGGCGTCGATATAATAACGACTAGAACTGTTAATAAATAAAAAAAAACGCAGTTTCCCGCGTTTTTTTCGATCATGACGGGGATCGAACCCGCGATCTCCGGCTTGACAGGCCGGCGCGATAACCATCTTCGCTACATGATCAATTATAATCCTTATATTATTTTTTTTTTTTTTTGTCAATAAATATATATCTAAAATTTTTTTACAATCAAAATATTTCATCTTTGACAAAACTATTATTTTTATGTATACATAAATATCTTATTTAAAAAGGGGAATATAATGCTAATTATACCGGCGATAGATTTAATTGATGGGAAATGCGTACGATTAACAGAAGGCGATTATAACCAAAAAAAAATATACGATAACGATCCCATAAAAATTGCGCATATCTTCAAAGAAATGGGCGCAAAAAGAATCCATATAATAGATCTCGACGGAGCTAAAACCGGAAGTCCGATAAATAGGAACATTGTGAAAACTATAAAAAAAGAGACGGGTCTATCAATCGAATTCGGCGGAGGGATTCGTACCGAAGAAGATATTAAAAGCTTATTATACGAAGGAATAGACAAAATAATACTGGGGACAATTTTGGTTAATAATCCTAATTTAGCTTTTCAATGGGTAAATAATTATCCGGATAATTTTATCGCCGCCGTTGACGTTAAAAATAACTCGATTCAGACTCAGGGTTGGTTAAAAAACGAGAAAATTGATTCCATAGATTTTGGAAAAAATTTATTTCAAAATGGGTTTAAAATAGCCATATATACAGATATTTCAAGAGACGGCCGACTCGCCGGACCTAATATAGAAGCGGCCAAAACATTTAGCAATAAAACCGGACTACATGTTATACTTTCGGGCGGCGTAAGCTCGGAAGAGGATATTAAATCGGCTAAAACTCTTATTTATTATGGATTAATCGGAATTATTGTCGGTAAAGCTTATTATGAAAACAGATTAAACTTAAAAGAAGTCATAAAAAATTATCAAGGATAAAAAATGCTAAAAATTCGTATTATTCCTTGTCTAGACGTAGATAAAGGAAGGGTTGTAAAAGGAATTAACTTTACCAATCTACAAGACGCGGGCGATCCGGTATCACAAGCAAAAAAATATACCGAGGAAGGCGCCGACGAACTAATATTTTTAGATATAACGGCTAGTTCCGATAGAAGATACACAATAATAGAAACAATTAAGAAAGTAAGCGAAGTAACTTTTATCCCGTTTACAGTCGGAGGCGGAATTCGTTCTATAAAAGATATGGAAAATATACTTCAAGCCGGAAGCGACAAAGTTTCAATAAATACTTCAGCAATATTAACTCCCGAACTAATTCGCGAAGGCGCTAAGTATTTTGGATCTCAGTGCATTGTCGTTGCCGTCGACTCTAAAAATGTGAACGGAGTCGATAAAGTTTTTACTCATGGGGGAAGATATGAAACAAACTGGACTGTTAAAGACTGGTGTAGCGAAGCAGAGTCTCTTGGCGCGGGAGAGATATTATTAACCAGTTGGGATAGGGACGGTACAAAAACCGGTTTTGATAATATTCTATTAAAATCTATAACAAAAACAATATCTATACCCGTTATCGCATCGGGAGGAGGCGGTTCAAAACAACATTTTGTCGACGCCGTAAAAGAAGGCGGGGTTAGCGCTTTATTAGCGGCAAGCGTATTCCATTTTGGAGAAATTAGTATTACCGAATTAAAAATATATATGCAAAACAACGGAATCGACGTTAGATTAGATTTTTAATTATTTTGTTTATATTTAACCATATTCTCAATAGTTTCTAAATTTATGTAATCGCTATCTTTTGTAATAAATATATTATCTATGTTCTTATTGATAAAATAATAATTTTTCTCAACAAAAATTGGTTTAAATTGTTGATTTTTTAATATTATCTCTACAATACTTTTTTTTATTTTTTCTTGTTTCTCTTTTTTGTTTGTTATTAAAAGATCGCCCAATAATTTATTTATTGCATTCGTATCGGAACTATTATCAAAAAAAGTGTAAAATGAAAAATCTGATTTAGATAATAATGAATAATAATCTTCCATATTATTACTAAATTTACAATTTATCAATGTGATATCAAAATCTTTTTCGTAATAAATTTTCTCAATGAATTTATAA
>JAGOCL010000354.1 GCA_017998755.1 Spirochaetota bacterium
TCCTATACTTCCGTACCTTTGGCTAACCAGAGACGAATGGAATAAAGATAAAAGAGGGTGGATAAATAAGGTTCATTATACTTTGGATTACCCTGTTTTTATAAAACCTTCCAATCTTGGCTCGTCTATCGGAATATCAATGGCAAATAATGAAGAGGAACTGATAAGAGGGATAGAAGTAGCTTCGAATTACGACAAGAGAATTTTAATCGAGAAAGGGGTTGAAAACGCTAACGAAGTTAACTGCTCGGTATTAAAACGCGACGGAGAGATTTTGATCTCTGAGATGGAGGAGCCCGTAAGATGGGAGAAATTCTTAAGTTTTGCCGATAAGTATTTGAATAACAGCTCAAAAACAGGAAAACAGAGTATGGCGGCTATGACTCGAAAAATTCCTGCAGATATATCGGAAGAAATTCAGAACCAGATAATCGGGTTTTCAAAAAAAATTTATCGAGCCGTAGACGTTAAGGGAGTCGCAAGAATTGATTATCTTTTAAATTCAGATAAGACAAAAGTTTATGTCAATGAAATTAATACTATACCGGGATCCTTCAGCTTCTATCTTTGGGAGCCTAAAGGAATAGGTTTCTCAAGATTAATCGATATTGTTATCGAAGAATCTATAAAGGAGAACGACGATAAAAAGAAAAACATTTACAGATACGACTCAGACATACTAAAAAAAGTTAGCGGTACAAAAGGGGCAAAAAGATAAACTCTATGGCGTAAGAGAATTGGGGGGGGGGATCTTAAATTTTTTTCCGTATGATTTTTCTTAAGGAATACTAAGCGAGGAAAAGACGTCTAAGATAACGCTTTGAATATTGCGTGCGCGCTGTGATATCAGATTAAAAGTATTTCGCATAGTTCATGACTGGCCGATTTTGATATTACTGCAGATTTTTGAGAGGGGATCATGCGCATATGCGACTTGTCCCATTTCTTTTTATTTTTCTTTTCATTTTCCCAATTTTCTCTCCAGGTTTGAAGAAATAATACAAATATTTTATTTCCGAATAGATCTTGAAAATCAAAGAAAAATTGTAAAATAGCCCTAACCAACTGAGCTTTACTGAACATTTTTAGGTAATCTTGAATTTCGGAAATCCAGAAATAACATTTTTTATCTAAATTTAACGTCATATTATCATCGGCTTGGATTATTTGATATTTGAAGAAAGTTGGGGAAGCTTTTAACTGAATTTGTTCCAGAGCAAAATCTAATTTGTTGAAGATATATCTTACAAATTTTGACGCGCTTTGGTTTCTTTTAGAAGCTTCATCGATTAGCCTTGCTTTAAGTTTTCCGTTCAAAACAAAATGGTATCTATGTAACATATTTATTCCTTTATTATCTATAAATAACAACGAAAAATTGAAAACGGTTTACAAATTTGAAAATAAATTTTAAAAATTTTACTGTTTTATATTTTCTTAGAAAAAGCAAACAGGCGCATATGCGCATTAATTTCCTCTCTATTCTAGGCCAAAATAATTAAAATATCTATTTCCAAATTTCATTAAATTTGATAAACTGTTAAAAAAATGATAAGGAAAGAAAATGACCCAATTATCTTCTGCTAAGAATAACATATTTACCGACGAGATGCGAAAAGCCGTAGAGCTTGAACCTTTGTCGCCGGAAGTATTTAGAGACTACATTTCAAAAGGGTATTTAGTTATTCCCAAAAATATTAATCACAAATTTGATCCCGTTGCAGTAGGCAAAGGAACTTATATAAAAGTCAACGCAAATATAGGGATATCTTCAAAAATGTCTTCTTTAGACGAGGAATTAAAAAAACTTCAAGTAGCGACCGAGGCCGGAGCTCATTCAATAATGGATTTATCAACCTGTAACGATTTTTATTACGTTAGAGAGATAAGAAGAGAGATTATCAAACAATCAAAAATTATGGTTGGCACCGTTCCGATTTACGAGATTTCGACAAAGATGTTTGCTGAAAAAAAAGAGATCAATCAGATTTCAGATAAAGATATTTTGGAAGTTATCAAGATCCAAGCCGAGGAAGGGGTGGATTTTATGACAATTCATGCCGGGGTAACGCAGGAAGTTATGAAGCGGCTTCGGTATGATCCCAGAGTTTGCGGCATAGTATCGCGAGGCGGCTCGATGATCGCGGAGTGGATGAAGTTTAACAATAAAGAGAATCCTTTTTTGACTCTTTTTGACGAAATATTGGATATAGCTTATCAATACGACGTTACGCTTAGTCTTGGCGACGGGCTTCGTCCGGGATCGACTATCGACGGAACGGATAGGGCTCAGATTCAAGAACTGATCATACTTGGCGAGCTTGTCGATCGGGCTCGCGATCGGGGAGTTCAAGTCATGGTCGAAGGCCCCGGTCATATAAATATTTCCGACGTAGAGATGAATATTAAGTTGGAGAAGCGCATATGTAACGAAGCGCCGTTTTATATATTAGGGCCGGTGGTTACCGACTGCGCTCCTGGATACGACAATATTACGGCGGCGATTGGTAGTACTATTGCCGGAGTCGCGGGGGCCGACTTTTTATGTTACGTAACGCCTGCGGAGCATCTTCATTTGCCGGAATTGCAAGACGTGCGCGACGGGGTTATTTCTTCCGTAATTGCCGCATTTGCCGCAGATTTATCGCTTAACAAAGGTAATTCGAGAGAAAGGGAGATGAAAATGGCTCGAGCTAGAAAAGAGATAAACTGGGACGCTATGTCAAATTTGGCGCTTGATAAAAATAAAGTGGATTCGGCTATTGAAAAGTATCAGTTGAAGAAATCAAAAGAGTGTAGTATGTGCGGGGAATTCTGTTCATTTAAAAGAAATTATTAATCTCGCGGAGGGGTTTATGAAAAAGAAAGGTTCGTTTATTAAATCTCTGTTAAAATTCTTAATCGTTTTTGTTTTGATTATTACGGTTACGTTAACGGCGCTCTACTTGTATTACCGGTTTACTAAATTAGACGAAAAAAAATATATTCCTTCAGAATTTATGGGGTATATCAAAATCGATTCTATAGAAAAAGTATATTCAAATTTAATAGACTTAAGAGCGGTAGATGAAGTTCTTACAAATAAAGAATATTATTCTATTTATAAGTCTATTTTGGATTTTAGGAGTTCGAGTTTATCTAAGAATTTTCTTTTAAAATCGTTGATCAATATGAAAGCGAATATTATACTTGATACGGACGCTTCCGCTTCAATTCTCGTCGATCTTGGTTTTAAATCGGTTTTGCTAAAAATTCTACCCCTAGCTCAGTCGATTATCGGGAAAACGGATAAATATTCGCTTGAATCAGTTAAGAAAAACGGCTATATTATTTATAAATTAGAACTATACGCCTCAAGGCAGGTTTATTATTTCTCTATAAAAAATAATTTACTCTTTTTTTCGTTTTCCGAGAAAAATATTGATAAAATTTTCGAATTTGCGGCGAATAATAACGTTATTTATTACAACGATAATTATTATTTTGTTAGCAATCAAATAAGGAAAGACGGTATTGCCGAGTTGTATATCGACACCGACGCGCTTTTTGACGCCTATAAAAGCGAATCGGATGAGTTGTCTAAAATTTTGGACAA
>JAGOCL010000355.1 GCA_017998755.1 Spirochaetota bacterium
ATATTTGAAAGATTTAATATTGGGCGCGCAAGTATGAATTTAAAAAAGATAACTTTCATTAGTTTAATTATTTCAATATTAATATTAGTCATATCCATTGGAATCTACTTAATATTTATCGACCGGTCGCATAATATAGCGCTTACCGAAGATGAAAAGGATTGGTTAAAAAACCATGAAACGATAAGACTTGCGCCCGATCCGTATTTTCCGCCGCTGGAATTTTTTGACGAAAACGGCGTTTACTCGGGAGTGTGCGCCGATTATATAAAGTTGATTAGTAAAAGATCCGGAATTAAATTTACTATTGTAAAATATAACTCTTGGGATGAAGTAGTAGAGGGAATTAAGAACAAAGAAGCGGACGTCTTAAACGCCGTAGTAGAAACGCCGGAGAGGAAAAAACATTTGTTTTTCCCAAAACCTTACTTGTATATCCCTTCGGTCATAATAACCAGAAAAAGCTCCGGCGATATAAAAAAGATAGAGGATTTATTTGGAAGAAGGATATCTATGGTGTCGGGGTACGGACACGCCGAACTGATCCGAACGTATTATCCCGACATAGAAATAGTTCCGGCCGTCGATCTCAAGACCGCGTTAAGAAACGTTTCTTTCGGCTTAACCGAAGCATTTTTGGGGGATCTGGCAACGGCAAGCTTTTGTATTGAAGAAGAAAAAATATCGAACCTCAAAGTAATATCCGAGTACAGACCGATAAACGTTTCGGGTTTTGCCGTAAGAAACGATTGGCCCGAGCTTGTCAATATTCTGGAAAAAGCGATAATGACGATAGACGAATCCGAACGAGACGCTATTTTTAAAAAATGGACTTATAACGGAGACGTTAACTTATTTGTAACTAAAAATTTTTGGCTTGCGGTCATATTCTTTTGCGCAATACTTATCGGCGGGATAGTTTTTATCGGAGTCTGGATATATTCGCTTTCTTATATGGTAAAGCGTAAGACCAAAGAACTAAATTTAGAATTGGAGAATGAAAAACTAATACAAGCCGAGCTTGATAAGAGTAAAAAGGAATTAGAGATTTTGCTAAAAGAGATACATCACAGAGTAAAAAATAATCTGCAAATAATATCTTCTTTGCTCCGGCTTCAATCTATGGATATCGGCGATGAGAAATTTAAAAAGGCGTTTGAAGAGAGCCAGTTAAGAATACAATCAATCTCAATTATTCACGAAAAACTCTATAAATCGGAAACGTTATCGGAAATAAATTTTAAGGAATACATAAACTCTTTATTCAATGAATTAATAAAATCTATGAATTTTAACGCGAGTTATATAGATATTAATATTTATTCTGAAGACATAAAATTATCGGTAGATACGGCCATTCCGTTAGGTATTATTGTTAATGAGATAATAACAAATTGCTTTAAATATGCGTTTAAGAATAAAAAAGGCGAAAAACTGGATATTATCTTCACAGGAAAAGGCGGTAAATATACTTTGACGATATCGGATAACGGACCCGGTATATCGGGAGATTTTAATATTGAGACCTCGACGACGTTGGGTATGCGGCTTATCAATAATTTAACAAAACAGATCGACGGTTCGGTGAAAATTGAAAATTCCGGCGGTCTGAAGTATATAATAGAATTTTCCTGTTAAGGGATACTTGAAAACGTAATTTGATATAAAAAAAATTAAGCGTCGTTGTCGATTTTATTAATTTTATCTTCAATTAGTTTTAACTTTTTTCTTAGCGAATCGATCCTTTTTTCAACTTGATCTTTTTCGAAAAGCAACCGTTCTACTAAATCGTCGGGCTTTGGTTTTTCAAGATATTGGGTTTTGATAACTTCGGGAGTCGCGCCTTCGATAAACGCCGATTCTACCTCTTTTCTGACGTCTTCGTCGGCGATGCGAGAAACTATTTTCATGTTTTCAAAACCGATCTCGGGATTTATATTTAGCGAGGCGAGTTTCATAACGGACCTTGCCGTCGAATTTTGCATTAAAAGGACTCTCTCGACGTAATCCTCAAATCTTACCATATATTTCTCGCACAGCATATACGCGTCAAGCAGAAGTTTGCCGAATTGCTTCATAAGTTCGCCGTTTTTTAGTATATAGTTGTTTTTCAGTTTATCCGTCAGTTCGGTAAATTCTTTGTTGCTGAAAAGTTCGTTGGTATAAATTCCTTTTTTTTCGGCAAGGTCTAATAAATTGTGAAAAATAGTTTTGAATTCTATAGTGTGGGCTCTAGACTGAGCGTACCCTATCGAGCGCGAACAGTGAACGTGATGGGCTAGTTCGTGAATCGCCGTGTATATCATAGAATTGTCGTTGGAGAAATTCTTGTTGTGCAATATTATCTCTTTTTTTTCCGGATGATAAAGTCCGTTTACCTTTCTACTCTTTTTCCCTGAAAAAAGCAGAGTAAAATCGTCTTTTCCGTCGACTAAAACCAATAGTTTTTCTTTTACTTGTTCCTGATTCATATTATTTGCCAAACTCCTTTTGTACTCTCAATATCTCGTCTCTCAATACCGCCGCTTTCTCAAACTCAAGATTCTTAGCGGCTTCAAGCATATTTTTTTCTAAAATTTTAACATATTGAGTTCTTTCGCTCTTGTTAAAAAAATTATACTGTTTCTGAAGATCTTCGATCTCCCCTTGTTCTTCTTTGACTTCAAGAGCTTTCTTTCTATCGAGTATTGATTCGATTTTCTTTACTATCGTCGTAGGGGTTATACCATTTTTTGTATTATAATCAATCTGAATTTCTCTTCTTCTGTTAGTTTCTTCGATCGCCTCTTTCATTGCGATCGACATTTTATCGGCGTACATTATAACTCTGCCGTTAGCGTTTCTCGCCGCGCGTCCGATAGTTTGAATGAGCGACGTAGCCGATCGTAGAAATCCGATCTTGTCGGCGTCTAAAATTGCGACCAAAGAAACTTCGGGTAGATCCAGTCCCTCCCGCAATAGGTTGATCCCGACAAGAACGTCGAACTCTCCCGCCCTAAGCCCTTGAAGTATCTCGACCCGTTCGATAGTTTCGATCTCGCTGTGAAGATATCGGGTCTTTACCCCTTTTTCAATAAGAAAATCGGTAAGATCCTCGGCCATTCGCTTGGTCAACGTAGTAATTAAAATTCTTTCATTTCGAGATACGACGACGTCTATCTCTTCAAAAAGATCGTCCATCTGCCCTTCGGTCGGTCGAACGTCGATAGCGGGATCTATAAGCCCCGTCGGCCTGATTATCTGCTCCGCTATCGCTTGCGAATTGATATGTTCGTATTCTCTAGGGGTTGCCGATACAAAAATTACCTGTCCGATCATATTCTCAAATTCTTTAAAGTAGAGAGGTCTGTTGTCCAGCGCCGAAGGGAGGCGGAATCCGTAATCTACCAAACTGGTTTTTCGAGCTTTATCCCCCTCGTACATACCGCCGATTTGCGGTATCGTTACGTGCGATTCGTCGATAATAGTCAAGAAGCCTTCGGGGAAAAAGTCGATGAGAGTCGAAGGGCGTTCCCCTTTCTTTCTTTGAGCGAAAAATCTTGAATAATTTTCGATCCCTTTGCAGTATCCCACTTCGAGAAGCATATCTATAT
>JAGOCL010000012.1 GCA_017998755.1 Spirochaetota bacterium
AATTTGTTTGATAATATCGATACAATTCAAGATAAATGGATTAAGCTTCTCGGTTCTACTGGATAATATTTATTTCAAAGAACATTTTGTAGTTTCATAACGTTTTCATAAAACTTTTGACACTACCCTTTATAAATATATTATAATCTTCATACGAAGATTAGTTCCCATACTTTACCACCCGCAAATAAGGGGATTTATATATATCGTTAGGATGAACTATCCCATGGTCGTCCCAATTGTTATTATTTGAGTCAATGTCAAGACCTATACTTAGATAAGATTTATAAACCAGCTGAGAACAGTAATAACTATCTGATTTTGACTTAATTATAAAATCGTTGTTATACGGTTTGCCAAGTTGTAGCGCCGCATAATTAATAACGCCCTCTATTTTTTCCTCTTCAAGGTTATAGAATCTTAAAACTACAATAAACTCTTCTATCTTTAGATCGTCTATATTGATAAGACATACATTACTCAATTTTGCGGTATAATTAGCGGGATAAGAGGTGATTATACAATCGTCGGTATCGGACGTAGGATCTGAAATAACAAGCATAGAGTGATGAAACGAATATCTCGAACCTAGAAGAATATTCATATAATAATTACTTCTTGTTAAAATTATGTCGCCTTTTCTTAAGATTGACAGTAAGGAAATATCGCTTTTCTCTGTAAAGTATTCTGATTCAGGAAATTTCTCTAACGCTTGATCTTTTGATTTATCAATATCCAAATATACTTTATCAAAAATAAGGTTTTTATACAACTCCGGTAGCGAGTGATAACTTATTTCATTAAAATCATAGTAATTAATCCAATAGTTAATCCTGTCTATAACCCACTCTTTATTAAAGGATTCAGAATTAATCATAGCCTTCTTATTTACCTCTAATTCTATCTCTTCATTGGAAGGCAAATACTTTGCATCAAGCGATGTTGTATCAGGAACATATCCGCTCGCCTTTAGTCCATACATCTCCGCAACTATGGAACACGAGAAATATATAACAAATAAGGATAAGACTATAAATAATTTAATTACTTTCATATTCCCATCCTTGTTTATTAATCGTTATAACTCCTTCTGAAAGATCGTCAAATACTTTTGGCGCGCCTTCTTCTGTCAACGCTCCCCAAATATCGGCGTAGTTGTAATATACGTAATATTTGTCTTTTGAGATGTATAATATTTTTGATTCTTTAGAAAGAATTTTACTTGATGCGACCGATTTTTCATTTAAATCGTCGATAGAGCTAATGCCTTCAATTTTGGAAGAGGGAACAAAAGATACGACCAGATCGTCATTTGATGAGTTATTAACGGTAACATTTATTATATCAGACTCTGAAAGCGAACAAGACGTGAAGAAAATAATTAAAATTTTTAAAATCAGACTCTGAAGTTTTGAAGAAGAAATATCTCCCTCCACATATTATACTTTTTTAATGGAATATATCACAGAAAAAAAGACACGTCAATTTATTTTTTTAGACATTTAGAATATTATTTAAATATATTGCAGGTTTTGGAATATTTCAGGTAAATCAAAGAAAGCGGGAAAAAAATATTACTATCATAAGCCATATGCGCGTATTAGCGTAAATATTTTCCTATATAACCTTATTCCTTCTGTTATATTCTTGCCATTTTTCTCCAAAGAAAGCGCCGATAAAAGACAGAACTGATCCGGCCGCAAGTATTATCAGATGAATCTTCAAAAGGCGTAAAATATCGCCCTCTTTAGTATCGTTTCTTGACATAAATCCTTTTATAGAAATATTCTCGCCAAACGCGCTCCAATTTTCAAAAAAAGAACCGTTATATCCGGACGAAGGGCTATTTGATAGAATCGAAGTTATTATAAAACTTAGCGCTACTAGTATAAAGACCCCTAATATTGGTTCAAAAAGCGTTTTCCCGGGAGATAATAGCGCGACTAAAAGCCCGAACGCTAAAAACAGAGGAATAACTGTAAAAAATGGAATCAAACCTGCGTCGAGTAAGAATATTACCGGGAACCCAATCATTACGCTAAAAAATATCCATTTAAGTTTTATTTTAGAGCTTTCTAAATCTTCTTCAGACGTTACATATTCTATTTTCTCCTCTTTGCCTACGTTATTTTCTATAATATCCGCTTGATTTTGAGCCGTCGTCGAATCGATAAATTTCTCCTTATTAAGAATAAATTTATTTAGATTATCTACGACAACCGCTATCATTTCCTTGCTTAGAGGAGAGATTCCCGTAGTCGTTACTCTAAAATTCTTTTTATTATCAAGATATATTCGCGCAAAATATGTTCTCGAACCATTTTTCCCTGTGAAATAATCTACTTTGGCGTTTATTAATGAAGCGATCGGATATGATTTTATTTTTTTCCGTCCAAACAGCTCTCTGCAATAGTTAAAGTAGCCGTTTTCTGCGTACAAGATAACCGTTCCTCTTAAAGAAAAAAGCATCCCGTATATAAAATAACATAAAACGCCCCAAAATGGAAACATAAAAAGTAACAGATAAATCGGCATTTCTCCTTTGGATATGGAGTAAACAAAAAAAACCGAGAAAGCAAAAACGCCGCCGCCCCATATAAACATAAAAAACAAAAGGAATACTACTTGAAAGCTGAAACCGACAGGTTTAATTACAAATTTAAACTCTTCGTCGTTATTAACAATCTCCGCTTTACCGTTATTTAAAAAATAATCTTTAGAATTAGCGTCGCCCTCGGAGCCGCCGGATAATTTTTCTTGCCTATAAAAATTTTGAATCGCCTCTTTATCAAATTCTTCGTTACAATTTGGACAATGAATTTTATTATTTCTTAACGAAGCGATATCAAGTTCGATCTTATTTCTGCATTTAGGGCATACTAAGTCGGCGTTTATCTTCTTTAAAATATCGTTTATCATAACTCCTCCGCATTTATCAAATTATATAAATAACGATAACTATTGTCAAATATAAAAATATTTTTTATCTAAAATATTATAACTTGAATTCAGAGCTTGTAATTCTACTTAATATCAAGTTGATCGTTATATTTTTCTTCAAGAAAAAACCAGTCAAGCGGTTTGTTGTGAAGAGTTTTTGTTTTATACGCGTATAGCCCGTCGAAAGGGAGATGTTCGGGATACTCATTAATTACTTTTATCCCGAGCGGTTCCGCGTAGTTTGCAACCCAGCTAGCTCCAATATCCGACGAGGGTATAACTACAAGTTTTTCTATTATACCGCTGGATTTAATAACGTTAGTAAGATCCTCTTTCAGCCAAGGCGTAGTTAGCCCCGTTAACCAATGATGATCCCCCGGAACAACTTTGCACATATAGTCGTAATGATCGGTAGTAAAAGGATCCAAAAGCGCAATCAGCTTTATCCTCTCTTTCGCTTTATCCGATAACATCGAATACGCCCTGACTATCGCTTGATTACCGAGCGAGTGAGCCGCGATATATATATCCCCGCCGTCTTCGTCGGTCGATACAAGAAGCTCAAGTTCGTCGCATAGATTTTTAGGAATAGACGGCCAATCGATTGGATTTTGTCGCAAATATTCCTCAATATAAGTCAGATTTTCGCTGTTCTCGTGCTCTTTTGCTATGTTATTATAGTTCTGCCAGTCAAAAATGGCGACGTTATATTTATTCAGCTGTTTTTTGAAATCCGGAAAACTTGCTCCGTTATTCGGGATGTTATACATAAGACTAATAAAAGCCGTTATAGGCGCGATCAGGAATCCCGCCCCCTCCGTCATAGAGTGATCGAGCCAGCCGAAAACTCCGACCCCTTGCCAACCGTGTATATAAATGATAGTATTTTTATTCGGGTCAAAAAGCCGGTATTTACCGGTTTCGTCCTTAATATATCGCCCTTTGTCGTTTTTCTGTTTGTACCAGAACAGATGCCCGTTATAATTATTATTAAATTCGGAAATAAATACCGGATCTCTATTATTCTCTTTAATCTGATATTTATCAAAACTACAATTAATTAATAAGAGCGTAATAAAAATAAATAAAATTCTATTTTTCATAAATATTCCTTAAATTTATTTATAAAATTATAATTGACTTTTTATTCGACATCGAATAGACTTAATTAAGTCCATTTTATTAATGATAATAAAAAACGAAGAAATTATCAATAATAATTTTATCTTTGTTAAAAGAGGTTTAATTATGAAAAATATTTCTAAATTATTTTTATTCATTTTTTTGATAATTTTTTTATCGACATTCCATTTATACTCCCTACCCAGAAAAAACTTTGAAAAACGATTTCAGGTCGGACTAGGCGGACTAATCTCATCATCCAATCTTTTGAATTTCATAAATAACGTTAAAATATTTAACGCTCTCGACTCTTTGAATAACGGCGGCGTCTACGAAGATCTCTCCCCTGAGCAAAAAGCGGTAACTTCTAAAGAACAATATTACAAGCTACGAGACCTCGGCTCGGCTTTTCAGAAAACGCTTTTTATCGCAAATATTCTCGCGACTATGGAATATTCTATACAACTAAGAATCTTGTGGAAAATTTTAATTTTCGAAACCGATTTATCTTTATTACCATTTAACGGTTCCTATAACGGAAGATTGGATTTTACTTTGACGATCAACGGCGGGATAAGAGCCCCGTTCTGGTTTATGCCATATATCTTATGCGGAGTCAATTTCGCTTTCCAGTTTTATCCCGACGAAGTATACAAAATCGAGAAATGGAAGTCCGACTGGGGCGCGTTCAAGAACTTTGTATTCCGACCGGGAATTAATGTGAGAGCCGGACTTGACATAAAATTCAGAGTATTTTCAATCGGCGCGTATTACCAATATACGGTAAAAGATTTTGAAGAGTTTACAGACTGGCTCGGCATACTCAAATCAGCCTTGATAACCGGAGGCGAAAGCGCCCAATCCGCAGGAATAAAAGCGGCCGGTATGGTGCTCGGCGCCCAATCAAAATTCGGCGTAAACTTCTGCTGGTACCTGTTTTAGTATATTCAAAACGGGAAGCGCCGGATTTATAATAGCGCCCAAATTTGACTCGATTCCAGTAGAACCCGAATCTGGATAAAATTTTATCTTAAAACATTTAAGATTTTTTATAAATATCGCCTCTTGAATCTGCTTTATAAAAATATATTAGTATTTTTTCATCAAATATTTCGTATAAAATGCGATATTTACCAATTCTTAGTCTATAATGATTTTTATTACCTTTAAGTTCTTTAATATCAAGATTGTTATTATATGGATTAATTGAAATAACATCTATCATTTTACTAATTTTCATTTGGATATTTTTATTTCTGGATTTTAAAAACTTCTCAACATTTTTCGAGATTTCAATCTTATACAAGATTTAGTTCCTTTTTTAATTCATCCCATGATTTTGTTTCGCCATTTTCTAATTCTTTTTTTGCTTTAATATAAGCTTTTTCATCTTCCTCAGTAAAAACATCGTCTTCATCATCGTAATATTTGATATCCGGAATTTTTTTTATTAAATTAATCACTTGATTATAGGATTTATCAGTTGTTTCAATTACTATTGTTCTCATATTATTTACCTCGTAATCTAAATATAAGTCATAATTTATGAAAAGTCAAGAACTTGTCCTACGCGGACGGTCTGCTCTCGGCATCTTGAGCGCAAGGATGCGCGAAATGTCGAGCATACAAGGATGTAAAACGCTCGACCTTGCCTACGCAGACAGAGCAGACAAGGACGTCTGCCTGTCAATCTTCCAAGGACGGGATAAGATTGACCTAATAAATCCGTTTATGTCGGCGCAAGGGCGAAACGCCCTTGACCCGCTTTAGCATATTCAAAACGGGAATTGCCGGATTAATAGCCCCCGAATTTGAATCGCTTCCAGTAAAACCCGAATTCCCCTCGCATCCGCTCGGGACAAGCATTCGGGGGCTACTTCTATCCTTCTTCTACCCTATTGTGTCCAACGTCTACGTATGGACTACCGTCTGATAGCCCCATACCCAGAAGCGACGCTTCTTGGTATGGGGTGTCTAACTCCTACTTCACCTCCCCTGTCGCAAAATCAATCGCTGCTAATCTATTTCTACTCTCGCCGCCTATTGAGCTAAAATTTCCTCCGACATAGACAACGCTTCCGGATATTATCAATGAGTTAACATAATTATCAGCATCAGGATTCCAGCTTGTCGCAAAACCTGTAGTTATATCGATGGCTGCAATTCTATTTCTTGTTTGACCGCTAATCGTGGTAAAATATCCGCCTGCATATAGATTTATCCCCGATACAACTAGTTTAGTAACAGGATCGTTAGCCGAAGGTCCCCAGATTGTTGCATGACCTGTATCTAGATCAATCGCCGCTATTCTATTTCTAATCTTTCCGTCTATTGTTGTAAAACTACCTCCAACATAGAGAGTACTCCCCGACACTACTAATGCAGATACTCTGTTACTCGCATTTGGATTCCATGTTATAGGTAACCCTGTATCTAGATCAATCGCGGCGATATTATTTCTACTCTGCCCACCTATTGAGGTAAAAAAACCGCCGGCATAGACATTACTCCCAGATATTGCTAATGCATAAACTACCCCATTAGCGCTAGGATTCCATCCTGTCGCAAGCCCCGTCGTTACATCTATCGCCGCTATTCTATTTCTACTCTGCCCGCCTATTGAGGTAAAAGAACCGCCGGCATAGACATTACTCCCAGATATTGTTAATGAAGAGACACCATAATTTGCATTAGGATTCCAGCTTGTCGCAAGCCCCGTCGTTATATCAATCGCGGCAATATTATTTCTACTCTGACCACCTATTGAGGTAAAAAAACCGCCGGCATAGACATTACCTCCCGATACCGCTAACACAGAAACATTATTATTAGTATCACCGTCGACATTAGGATTCCAATCCGTCGCAAGCCCCGTCGTTATATCAATCGCGGCGATATTATTTCTACTCTGACCACTTATCGTGGTAAATTTACCGCCTGCATAGATAGCGCTCCCTGATATCGCTAATGCAGAAACATCATAATTTGCATTAGGATTCCAATCCGTCGCAAGACCTGTTGTTATATCAATCGCCGCTATACTATTTCTGTTCTGCCCCCCAATCGTAGTAAAATAGCCGCCCGCATAGACAGCGCTCCCTGATATCGTTAATGAGCTAACAGAGCTACTCGCATTAGGATTCCAATCCGTCGCAAGTCCGGTCGTTATATCTACCGCGGCGATATTATTTCTTGTCTGACCGCCGATCGTAGTAAAAGTCCCCCCTACATAAACCGTACTTCCCGATAACGTTAAAGTTTTAACATACCAACTAGCGTTTGGATTCCAATCCGTCGCAAGGCCTGTCGCTATATCAATTGCGGCGATATAGTTTCTGCTCTGCCCCCCTATTGTGGTAAAATCCCCACCGGCATATACGTTACTTCCGGATATCGCTAATGTATAAACAACACCGTTAGCGCCAGGATTCCAATCAGATGCAAGCCCCGTCGTTACATCAATCGCGGCGATATTATTTCTACTCTGCCCACCTATTGTTGTAAATTCCCCGCCGGCATATACGTTACTTCCGGATATCGCTAATGTACGAACAGTTCCGCTTGCATTTGAATTCCAGCTAGTAGCAAGTCCTGTTGTTATATCAATCGCCGCTATACAGCATCTTGTCTGCCCGCCGATTGTTATAAAAAGCCCCCCTACATAAACTGTACTTCCCGATATCGCTAATGCAGAAACATAACAATCAAAACTACCATAACTCGCATTAGGATTCCAATCCCTAACGCTTCCATCGGAATTAATCCATGCTATTCGATTTCTTTCATATTCTCCGACTTTTGTAAAAGCGCCTCCTATAATCCAACCGCCGCTTCCATCGGATATTACAGCATAAACATTTCCATTTACCGCAGGGAAATTAATATTCTCGTTATCGCTTGACATATCGAGTAATGCTCCGGAAGTTTTTCGACCGACGTTTTTGAACATACCGCCAATATACAATATACCGTCTTTCTGAACCATAGAATTAATAACTCCATCGGTTCCTATTCCATATTTACCAATATTTAATACAGTAGAGTCAGTATCCCCCTGTTTCATATCGTAACAAGTCATATTTCCAGCGACGTCTTTGACTATAACATTAAAATAGTAAGATTTTTTCTCTTCTAAGCCCGTTAGATTAAAACTCGTATTCGTCGACCAGTCCATAGCGACTATACCTTTTGTCTCGCAATCGTTTATAGTCCAGAGATTATCTGTTGTAGAGTAGTATAGTTTATATGTTAAAGGTCCGTTATCGTCTGTAGCTTCTCCCCAGTTCACGGTAAAGCTGTTTGTTGTTGTATTTGAAAACCAGATAGCGCTTCCAATTTTGGGTTTTGTATTATCTAATATGTATTTATTGGAAGATATTTTTGACTCAATATCGTTTATATCTAAAGCCCATATATGAAGATAATACTCCCCATCTATTGAGGATAGAGATATTACATCGCCGGAATTAAACGTAGTCCATATACCTTCTGTAGGAAACTCTGATGATTGCGTCCATTGATACTTTGGATATCCAATTTTTAAGGCATATTCATTCGTAATATTAACATCCGTTGTCAATTCAATATTAAAAGGACCTCCATTTTTTATTATATTAATAATAGGTCCGGAATCCGCCGTAAAACTATAATCGTTATCATTATAAGTCAGCATAGTTTTACCATACTTATCTTTGAATTCTGTTACTGTTATATCAGAATATGATACGTTATCATTAAAGAAACTATTGGGATTAATTATAATTGTATCGTCGGTAACGTTGGTCGTAATGAAAGTAATTGCGCAATTTGTCGTATCTTCAAATAGTATCGACGGCGAAGCAAAATTTATCTTTCCCTTAACTCCAGCGTCTAGACCGACGCTAAAAACTATCTTAATATCGGTTGACAAATGAACTACAGATCCGTCTGAAGGAGTTATATATAAAATCTTAGGATGTTCTATCTTAGCGTTTGCTTCGTCGCTATAATCTGAACTACCAAAATAATTCTTTGCTTTTATTCTATAATAATAAGTTACTCCATATAGGGCTGTTTCATCATCAAAATAAATTTTATTATTAATATAAGATGTTGCATAAACGAGCGATAAATCCGTATTCCCAATAACTGTAAATCCGCTTCCCGAAGTTACGCTTCGCTCTACTATATATCCTGTTTCTGTTTTAAATTGATTATTCCAACTAATTATAATTTTCCCCGGGCCCTCGACTGCTGAAAGACCCGTCGGAGCCGCAGGCGGTTTGTTAAAATCCGTTAATGGGACAGTAATAACTTTTTCAGTTGTAAGATTGTCATAGATATGAACGCTTTCTACTATAGACGCTATTACTATACCGTTTTTCTTTAGATTAAATATAAATGAATGCGAACCTGATATTATACTATTATTTTTATAATTAACAGAGTTTCCGGATATATAAATATCTATTGTAGAGTCGTTGTTTATCTGCAATATCGCCGAATCTACAAAAATAGACGCATCCCAATCGACGGTTAGATCAACCGCTCCGAAGCTTGCCTGATAATAATTAACGTCTATATAGACATCGGTAGTCTGATCTTTTATTATATTCGCGGTAGAGCTTCCCTTAACAATGATACAGCCACTTGCATCTTTTCCCGATACGCTAATATTCCATTCTCCAACTACCAAATCTGTAATCAGTTTTGAAGAACCCATAACATTATTGATGCTAAATGTAGAGTTATCCGGTCCGTCTCCCGTTATATCGTAATATAGAGGAGCGATAAAATCTGGAAGTATAGTTCTACTCCCGTTTATGTTTATTTTTATAGCCCCATATTTTTTTTCTGAAATTTTATCCGCTTCATTACCTTCTCTGTTAAAATAGTCGTTACTACAATTAAATAAAATAAGAAAAAGCATATAAATTAAAAGAGTAGCAATAAAATTATATGTATTTATTTTACTGAAAATTTTATTTTTCATTTTATTTTACCTCCCCTGTTACTAAATCTATTGCAGCTAATTTTCTTCTCTCGCCGCCTATGGTACTAAAACTGCCCCCTGTATAGATATAGCTACCAGATATTATTAAGGAATAAACATTATCAATTGAATTAGGGTTCCAGCTCGTCGCAAGACCGGTACCTATATCAATCGCCGCTATTCTATTTCTGTTCTGACCGCCTATTGTGGTAAAATAACCGCCAAAATAGACATTACTACCAGATAGCGCTAATGCATAAACATCATTATTTGCATTCGGGTTCCAGCTCGTAGCGAGTCCAGTATCTATATCTATCGCAGCTATTCTATTTCTGCTCTGACCACCTATTGTAGTAAAAATACCTTCAGTATATACAGAGCTACCCGATATCGCTAATCCAGAAACAGAGCCATTTGCATTCGGGTTCCAACTTGTTGCATATCCTGTTGTTATATCAATAGCGGCTATCCTATTTCTGCTCTGACCGCCTATTGTGGAAAAATAACCGCCGACATATACATTACTTCCCGATATCGATAATGCATATACATGATGACTTGGATTCGGGTTCCAATCGGTCGCAAGACCGGTCGTTATATCAATCGCAGCTATTCTATTTCTAATCTGACCACCTATTGTGGAAAAACTACCCCCGACATAAACATTGCTCCCAGATATCGATAATGCATAAACAAAACTATTTGCATTTGGATTCCATGTCGTTGCAAGTCCGGTTGTTATATCAATAGCTGAAATATAATTTCTGTTCTGACCACCTATTTTAGAAAAACTACCTCCTGCATAAACATTACTCCCAGATATCGATAATGCAGAAACAGTACCACTTGCATTAGGATTCCAGCTTGTCGCAAGACCTGTAGTTATATCGATAGCCGCTATATTATTTCTTGTCTGACCACCTATTGTGGAAAAACTACCCCCGACATAAACATTGCTCCCAGATATCGATAATGCATAAACAGTACCACTTACATTAGGATTCCAGCTTGTCGCAAGACCGGTCGTTATATCAATCGCAGCTATTCTATTTCTAATCTGACCACCTATTGTGGAAAAACTACCTCCTGCATAAACATTACTCCCAGATATCGATAATGCAGAAACAGTACCACTTGCATTAGGATTCCAGCTTGTCGCAAGACCGGTCGTTATATCAATCGCAGCTATTCTATTTCTAATCTGACCACCTATTGTGGAAAAACTACCCCCGACATAAACATTGCTCCCAGATATCGATAATGCATAAACAATACTATCTGCATTTGGATTCCATGTCGTTGCAAGTCCGGTTGTTATATCAATAGCTGAAATATAATTTCTGTTCTGACCACCTATTGTAGAAAAACTACCTCCTGCATAAACATTACCCCCAGATATCGATAATGCAGAAACAGTACCACTTGCATTAGGATTCCAGCTTGTCGTAAGTCCAGTCGTTATGTCGATAGCGGCTATTCTATTTCTAATCTGACCACCTATTGTAGAAAAACTACCTCCTGCATAAACATTACTCCCAGATATCGATAATGCATAAACAGAGTTATTTGCATTCGGGTCCCAGCTTGTTGCGATACCGGTCGTTATATCAATCGCAGCTATTCTATTTCTAATCTGACCACCTATTGTAGTAAATTCACCCCCAGCATATACATTACTTCCCAATATTGTTAAAGCTCTAACAATGCCATTCGAATTAGGATTCCATTCCCTAACGCTTCCATCGGAATTAATCCAAGCTATTCCGTTTCGTTCGTATTCTCCAACTTTCGTAAAAGCGCCTCCTATAATCCAGCCGCCGCTTCCATCTGAAATAACACAATGTATATTTCCTTTTACGACGGGGAAATTTGTATCCTCATAATCGCTCGATATATCTAGTAATGCACCCTCAGTATATCGACCTATTTGAGAAAAAGAACCTCCTATATACAATATACCGTCTTTCTGAATCATAGAATCAATACTCCCATTTACTCCATAACCATCCTTACCTATATTTAAAATTGAAGGGTCTGTATCGCCCTGTTTCATATCGTATATCGATAAATTTCCGACAGCATCTTTTACGAGAACATTAAAATAGTAAGATTTTTTCTCATTTAAGCTCAATAGATTAAAAATCGTATCTGTTGACCAATCCATTGCTACCATTCCGTTTGTCTCGCAATCAGTAGCATCCCAGAGATTATCTGTTGTAGAGTAGTATAATTTGTATTGTACCGGTAAACTTACATCAGTAGCTTCTCCACAGTTTACAGTAAGACTGTTTGTTGTTGTATTTGAAAACCAAATAGCTCTACCTATTTTAGGTCCTGTATTATCCAAAATATATTTGTTAGATGTTACCTTTGATTCGTTACTGTTATCGTCTATCGCCCAAATATGAAGGTAATATTCTCCATCGACATCTGTTAATAATAAAATATCCCCTGAATTAAAGGTCGTCCATATACCTCCCGACGGAAATTCAGTTGATTGTGTCCATTGATATTTTGGGTATCCTGTCTGAAACCCCGAATCATCAACTACAATTACATCTGTTGTAACTTCGGTTTGAGCAATATATCCATTTTTTGTTATAGTAATTATAGGAAAATATTCTGTCGTGAAATTATAACTGTTATCATTATTTAACTGCATAAAATTATTGTTTTTGTCCTTGAAACCAATTATATTTATATTTGAATAAGATATAAGCTCATTAAACAAATTATTAGGATTAACGATTACAGTATCATCGGTTACATTAGTTTTGATAAAAGAAATAGAACAATTTGTTGTATCTTCAAAAGTAATAACAGGGCTTCCAAAACTGATACTTCCTTTTGTTCCTGTATCAAGCCCTTCGCTGAATATTATAACTATATTTGATGATAAAGCGACATTTATAGTATCATCATAAGGATATATAGAAATAACTTCCGGTAGCTCTATCTTTGCGCTCGCTTCGATACTATACTCTGAATTTCCAAATTGATTTATCGCCTTTATTCTATAATAATATGTTGTCCCGACAACAGCTGTTGTATCATTATAAGTAATAGTATTTGCTGCTAAAGGTGTTACATCCGTTCCACCTATAACAACAAATCCGCTTCTCGTCGTTTCGCTTCTCTCAAACACAAAACCGGTCTCTACATTAGATTTATCCGTCCAGTTAAGAATAATACCACCTAATCCCTCTTTAGCTAATAAATTGATCGGCGGTACGGGTATTCCTTTATAATCTGTTATCTCAAATTTAATTGATGAAGAATAACTTAATCCGTTTTTAGTAGCGATTACGGTAAGATTATATATACCCGGATTATAACCCGTACTATTTATTACGCATTGATTAATAGTTACCCCAAGAGATACTCCATTAAGATACCAGTTCCAACTTGTTGCGCCATCGAGAATAGCTGTAACGTCAAGCGTTTCATCGAGATTTTTATAGAGTTTATTGTTAAAAGCCCCCCAGTTAATTATTGATTCCATAGGGGATATAAGATTTATATTTACTTTAAAGTTTCCTCTATCAAAATCAGCGCAGTTTGCTTCATTGCTGTAGTCAGAGCTTCCGAAAGAGTTTACCGCTTTTACTCTGTAATAATAAGTAGTCCCGATTACAGCCGTTGCATCGTCAAAAGTAGTCGTATTAGCGCTCAAGGGCGTAACGTCGGTTCCGCCTAGCGCTGTGAATCCTGCTCCCGACGTTTCGCTTCTTTCCACAACAAAGCCGGTCTCTACGTTGGAGTTGTCCGTCCAATTGAGGACTATCTTGTTATGCCCTTCAGTCGCGCTCAACCCCGAAGGGGCGACAGGCGCGCTTTTAAAATCGCTTGACAATAAACTGATTGTTTTACTCGTAGTATGATAATCATAAACATGAACGCTCTCGGTTACCGCGGCGATTGTCTGGCCGGCGTTTTTTATAGAAAAGAAAAATTTATGCGATCCCGACGGCGTCGAATTATTCGTATAATTGACGCTATCGCCCGTCGTATATATTTCGCTTGTAGCGTCGTTTATCTTTAATATTACCGAATCGACAGAAATTGTCCCGGGCCAATCGATAGTCAGATCGACTATTCCGGTTCCGGATTGGCAATAATTTACAATTATATTTACGTCGGTCGTCTGATCTTCAATAATATCGGCGGTCGCCTCTCCTTTTGCTATGATATTATTAGACGCGTCTTTTCCAAGAACAGTTAATTTCCAGCTCCCGACGAGGAGAGAATTTATTGTCTTCGAAGTTCCTGTAATATTCTCAACGCTCAATTTACTACCATTGGGTCCGTCTCCAGTCATGTCGTAATGATTTATAGCGATAAAATCAGGTAAAATAGTCCTGGTATCGTTATCGATTATATTTATTTTCAGCCCGCCGTATTTCTTATCAGTTATTTTTGTATTGTCTTGATTATTCTGAAAAAAATCGCTTTGGAAACAGTTAAACGTAGTAATTAGCAATATTATACCAATTATTATTAAAAGCGCTTTATTTTTAAAGTTTTTCATACAATTTATCCCCCTGATTTTAGTTTTCGATGTTAATTTTGATAGTTCCCGAATAGGTCAGCCCGCCTTTTACCGCAAAAACCGTAAGATTATACGGTCCCGGATCATAATTCGAACTATCGACCGAACAGTTAGCGCTTACGCTTCCAAGTATGTCGTTATCGAGATACCATTCCCAGTTTGTAGCTCCGTCGAGCGTCGCCGTTACATTCAATACCTGACCGATATTTTTATCAAGCATTCCGTTATATGTTCCAAAATCGATAACCGCATTCGTTGGCGTTACCAGAGTAATCGTAACGTTAAAATCGCCTCTGTCTATATTTGTAACTGAATAATTTACCTCGCCGCTCCAGTTGCCGACCGCATCCTGCGCTTTAGCGTAGATAGTCGTATCCTCGCTTACCGTAAACGGAGCGGCGTATGATTGATAACTACTCGTTCCTATTTTATATTGTTTTACCGCCGAGTCCCCGGAAAATGTTATCGTTACAGTAACGTCCCCGCTTGTCGGAGTAGTCGGATTTATTGCAATCGAGGGATCCGCCGGCGCGGTTTTATCTATATTATTTACCGTCGCTGTCGCGCTTCCCGTATTTCCCGCCGAGTCTATAAAGTTAAATGTGAAACTATCGTTAGTCGTAAATATATATGTCATTGATCCGCTATTGTTTGTAATCGTTACCGTCTCGATCGGCGTTATTGTCGCCGTTACGTCGCCGTTTGTCGGAGCAGTCGTAGAATACGCGACCGTCGCGGTTGGAACGGTTTTATCTATATTACCTACAGTCGCGGTCGCGCTTCCCGTATTTCCAGCGACGTCTGTAAACTCAAAAGTAAAACTACCGTTCTCCGTAAATGTACGCGTCATTAATCCTTCGTTATTGGTTATAGTTACCGATTCGCTTGGCGTAATAGTCGCCGTTACATCGCAGTTTGTCGGAGCGGTCGCAGAATAAGTTACCGTCGCGGTCGGGGCAGTTTTATCTATATTACTTACTGTCGCCGTTAAGCTTCCCGTATTTCCCGCCGAGTCTGTAAACTCAAAAGTAAAACTACCGTTCTCCGTAAATATACGCGTCATTAATCCTTCGTTATTGGTTATAGTTACCGTTTCGCTCGGCGTTATCGTCGCCGTTACAGAGCCGTTCGTCGGAGCCGTCGTCGAATAAGCGACCGTCGCGGTTGGCGCTGTTTTATCTATATTTCCGACCGTCGCAGTAGCGCTTCCGGTATTTCCCGCCAAATCTGTGAAGTTGAATGTGAAACTTCCGTTCGCAGTAAATATACGCGTCGTTAGTCCGTCGTTGTTTGTTATCGTTACCATTTCATTCGGCGTTATGGTCGCCGTTACATCGCCGTTTGTCGGAGCGGTCGCAGAATACGCGACCGTCGCGGTCGGAGCGGTTTTATCTATATTTGTTATTGTATAACTTACCTCGCCGCTCCAGTTTCCGACCGCATCTTGCGCTTTTGCGTAAATTATTGTATTTTCGCTTACCGTAAACGGAGCGGTATATGACTGATACGAGCCCGTTCCTATTTTATATTGTTTAACAGCCGAGTCCCCGGAAAATGTTATCGTTACCGTTACGTCCCCGCTTGTCGGAGTTGTCGGATTTATTGAAATCGAGGGATCCGCCGGAGGAATTGCGTCCGCTATAGTCGTAGTTACGGTCGAAGTAGACGATGTAGTTGTTGACGCACCAGTAGTCGTTGTCGTAGTAGTAGGTTCGATCGTCATAGTTGTTGTTGACACATTTACGGTTGTGGTAGTCAGGGCTACGATTGTTGTTGACACATATGTGGTTGTCGTTTCATCTATGATTGTAGTAGTCGAAATCGTCGGTTCAATAGTCGTAGTCGGAGCGATTGTTGATGTAGTAATCGGTTCTATTGTCGATGTCGTTGGAGCTGTAGTCGTTACTGTCGAAGACGATGTAGTCGAGGTTGAAACAAATGTGGTTGAAGTAGAAGACACATATGTGTCGGTAGTACTCGTTGTTGTTTCATCAACAATTGTCGTGGTCGTTATTGGAGCGGCTGTCGTAGATGTTATTGTTGTAATATTTGTTGTAGTTGTCGGCCCCAGCGTAGTAGTACTTACCGTCATGTCGAGCGTAGTCGAGACATCTTGATTTGTTGTCATCGTCGTCGCGACGGCTGTACTTATATAAGTCGCCGATACTACTTCTGAATCTCTCATCCCATCCATAGACGCTTTTGCGTATAGAGTTGTAGTAGAAGATATCACTACAATCTTTCCGGTTATCCAAATAACGTTATCAAAACTATATTTAATCGTCGCGCCTTTAGTAGCGCAGGAAAGATCGACAATAATTGAAGTTTCAAACGTAATTCCCGACTCGATTGAAAATTTCGGGGTTTTAACTTGCAATATAGTCGTAGTAGTAAATTCGGTAGGTTCGTCGTTAGCTGTTTTGATTATACTTTCCGAACAGGAAGTCAAAATATAGGAT
>JAGOCL010000356.1 GCA_017998755.1 Spirochaetota bacterium
CTATTCAATAAACGGTCAGATTGAAAAAATTAACGGTAAGAAAGTAGCTCACATAGCGGATCTGATAACTCAAGCGTCAAGTTATGAGAGAGCGTGGATACCTGCGCTAAAGAAAATTAACGGAGAGATTATATTCTCAGGCTCGATAGTAGACAGAATGCAAGGCGGCGCGGAATTCCTTGAAAAATCAGGAATCAAATCTCATTCGTCTGTATTTATCAACGATATTTTTTTTAATAACGCTAAGAAAGCGGGACTTATTTCTGAAAAACAATATCAAGCTATCAAGGAATTCACCCAAAACTCAGTAGAATATGGACGAAATTTTTTAACAAAAAATATAGACTTTCTGAAAGAATCGTTGACTTCTACCAATAAATCTACAAAAGACAAAGCGGCCAGATGCGTTTCGGAAAATCCGTATAATATTGATTTTAATTCTTTTGGGATAAAGTTATAAACATTATTTCTTTAATACAACAAATATTCGCATAATTTTCAATTACTATGCGTTATTGTCTGAATATCAATTATTCGTCATTTCTCAGGTCTTTTACCCTTATATTCGTTAAACTCAATATAGCAGGGATCATATATAAAGTAAAGAAAGTCGAGACTAAAAGCCCGCCGGAAACCGCTATCCCAAGAGGTTGTATGATATTCGAGCCGTCGCCAAGCGCCAAAGCCAAAGGAAGCATACCCAAAACGGTCGTCGCAGTAGTTATCACTATCGGTCTAAACCGAAGTTTGGCGACGTAAATTATGGCGTCGATGTTCGAGTTAATATCTTTTGAATAATTAAGATAAAAATCAATGATTACAATAGCGTTGTTGACGACAATTCCGCCAAGCAGTATCGCTCCAAGCATTGAATTTAGCGATATAGTAGAATGAAATATATAAAGACTTGCGATTACCCCTATAAAACCAAGCGGAATAGTAACAAGTATAACCAGCGGTATTCTTAGAGAGTTAAACTGAAAACCAAGTATTATAAATATTAAACCGACGCTTAACAGAATAGCTATCATTAAAGAATTAACAGACTCGTTTATGATTTTCTGCGTATCTTGAAAAGTTATATAATACCCTTCGGGAATCTCGACTCTTTCTTTAATGATCTCCCTTACTCTTTCTTCCAATTTATCTCTCATATACGCGGGCTCGTCTTTTTTCATCGCGGCGAATATATTAAAAGTCTCGACGCCGTTATCCAATCTAATCTGATTAATTCCCTTAGTTTTTTCGAAAGTAAAAAAATGTTTTATCGGAATAGATTTGTTTTCATAAGGAACCAAGTAATTCTCAATATCGCTAAGCGATTTTATCCAGTCTTCGGGAAAATCCATATCGACGGACATTTTTTTATTATCAACGCTCATATTTACGACGTTTCCTCCGTTTAACGCTAATCTTATTATAGAAGATATTCTTGATAGAGAATATTGAGGAAAATTATTTAATATTTCATATCTGGGTTTTAGGATAATTTCTTCAGAAAATCTTGTATTCGGGCTTGTAAATTGAAATTGGTATATTTTCTCTTTTTGAATTTCGTCGTATATTTTTTCTTGAATATTCATTATTTGATTACGGTCCGGCCCGTCGACCTTAATATGCAGTGAAAAAACGCGCGGCAGAGGCATGCTAGCCGGATCCCAATAACTTATATCAAAATTCCAGTCCTCAATCGATTGATATCTCTCTTTCATAGAGTCAAGAATTTCATCGGCATTCTTAGTCGATTTGAGAGTAATAATGACGCTTCCTCTGCCGTTTCTATTAATTCTCGTAAAAATGTTTTTTACGTCAGTTTTGTAATATTCCATTATATCCTTTTCATACGGCTCTAAAGCTTCGGATATTTGAATTTGCTCAGTTATATCGGAATGGTTAAATCTTATAGAAATTCTGTCGCTTTTAGGGTTTGCTATTATCTCTTTAGGAATCTTCGGAAAAACCGCTATAATAAGATAGGCCAATAGTCCAAATGAAGCGCAGATATATATAATAGTCCTGATTTTTGACGAAATAATAAATTTTAAACTTGTAATATAACCTCTATTGAAAATATTCACGATAAAATCAGAAAATTTTTGAAATATATGCTTTTTAGGTTTAACTATAGATTTCTTATCGTCAGTGTTTTTTTTCCCATTTCTAAATAGGTAATAAGCGATTAATGGAACGATAAAAAGCGCTACAATCATCGACCAAACTAAAGTAAATACGACAGTTTTGGCTAAATCCCCCAAAATTCCGTTAGTCAAAGGCGAAGTAAACGACAACGGCAAAAATACGCAAACCGTAGTTAATGTCGAAGGTATTACAGAAGAACGAACCTCCTTTACGGAATAAGAAATAACTTCTATGAATTTCATTTTTTCGGCTCGTTCCATCGCTTCTTGCCTATGACGAAATATATTTTCCATTACTACAATCGACCCGTCGACTATCATTCCGACGGCCAGAGTCATACCGCTTAACGATATCAAATTGATCGTAACGTTAAATAATTTCATAGTAATAAACGATAAAACGACAGATAGAGGAATTGAAATAAAAATTATTAGGGAGTTTCTCATCTCTCCAATCATAACCATTATGACAATAAAAGCGAGTAAACTACCCAATAGCGCCGAATTTATAACGTTATTTATAGCTTTATCAATAAATTCGGCGGGATCCAGTACAAAATCAAATCTTACGTAAGGCGGAAGTTCAGCCTCGGCTTTTTTTAGTACTTCCCTAACCTGTTCCGACATTTTTTTGAGATTACCTTCGGCTTTTGGGGTAACAAAGATTAAGACCGATTTTGCCGAATTAAACCTAAAAGCGGTCGAAGGAAGTCCGTAATCGACGTTAACTTCGGCTATATCCGATAAATACAACGTTTTACTTCCGTAAGTTCCGATAATAATCTTTTCTATATCAAATAAAGCGTCGATTCCTCTTAATATTCTCAGATTGTACTGGTTTCTTTTATCGTAAAACGTTCCGATGGATACGTTTTTATAGCCGTTTCTAATAGCGGTTTGTACGTTATCAACGGATAATCCGTAAGCAAGTAATGCTTCGGGTTTTAAAGTTATCGACGCGTTTAGCTCTTCAACGTTAAGAATTTCTACGCTCTCCGCTTCGTCGACTGTAGAAAATTTATTTTTTAATATCGGCTCCACTTCGGAATATAGCTGTTTTTGATCTATCTGCTCTGTCGAATAAAGCGCTATCGACATATACGACGTATCGGATCGCCATACCCCGACGGAAAAATCTTCAGATTCTTCCGGAAGTCTGGACTTGATCCCATCCATAGCCGTTTGAGTCCGGCTTATTGCCTCGTCTACGTCGAGGTTCCATTCAAATTCCATTCTAAAGCTCGCTCTTCCGCTTGAATAAGTTGATTCGACTAAGTCTATCCCTTCGACAGAATTTAGAGCCGTCTCTATCGTATCTCCATAAGCGTCTCTATAATCCGCCGCGGTAAATCCGGCCGCCGGAACCGAAACGTTTACCCACGGTTTTCTCATTTCAGGATAAAGTTTTATCGGAAGAAGATTAAGCGATATCAGTCCGACTAGTACTCCTA
>JAGOCL010000013.1 GCA_017998755.1 Spirochaetota bacterium
AATTGATGATGACTTCCTCTAATATTATGAATAATCCATCCATCATTTTTAAGTATCTTTATTATATCAGAGCATTTCATATAAGTATTATACACACGATTATTAAAAATGTCAATTGTTTTTAACCAAATCTTAGACCGAGTCTTGCCGACAACGCTTCGGCATAGCCGATGTTTTGCCGTAGTGTACTCGCGGAGGCAAAATATGCCGAAGGCCGAGGCGGTATTCTCCGCCGACGCGGCTATGCTGTGTTGTCGGCTGTTGCAGAGTTATCTCCTTTAAACACTTTTTCATAAGAAAGATATTTTGTATAAAAATTTTGATAATATTCTAATTCAGAATTTTCTGTCTCATCTAATTTTTTAATTATGTAATCATATAATTCAAACCAATCAATATCTTTGAAATTATATTTTAATTCATTATTTAAAATTTTTGTTTTAATTTCGTTGCATTTATCTTTCAGCTTTTCATTGTCTTTAAGATATAAAAATATAACATAGGAATTTTTATCGATATTTAAAATATTTCTTAATACTTGATAGTTTTCAAAAAATAATTTCTCATCATGATATGGTTCACTGATATGAGTTGATTTTTTTAATACTGGCATATAATCTGATTTAAATTTATTTCTATGATGTTCATCGTTTTTTGCAGAACCAAATTTTCTTTCAGTATATTTTATTTCAAAAAATAGGTTAATGCCTTTTTTCGTTTTAATATAAAAATCAAAATTTGTTTTTCTACCTGTTTTTTCAATTTTTGAATTTTTTTCAAATTCAACATTATCATAATCTACTGTATCATCAATATTTAAAAATGAAAGGATATTTTCAAGTAGTTGATTTTTAATCAATGGATAAAAAAAATTAATACACATAGCCTGTGATGAATTAAGATGATGAAAATATCTATGTGGTTTTATGTTTCTATATTTTGAGCATAAAAAATCTTCTCTTATTTCACTTAAAATATTTTTTTCATTTTTAAAGTAATGCTTATTTTCAGGAAGTATGTATGGCAATGGTAATTCATTTCGTTTACCATTTCTATTATATATATAAATACCATTTATTTTTTCTTTTAAAATATTGATTTTATAATTTGATAAATTCTCAAGTATTTTGGGTAATATTTTTTTTTCAAACATTTATACTTCCCTTTTATTCAGTAGTATAAGGCTATGCAATGGCCGACAACTCTTATATTAGGCGTTTAACTAGCTTTTACTGATTTTAAATACCGACAAATGTTCGTCAATTTTATTTATTCTTTCATTATTAATATTTAATAGTTCGACCGCTTGATTAATAATTTCGTTGACTTCGCTTTCTTTCAATACTATGTCGTTTGCAAATTCTTTGACTTTCTCAGAAATATCAGTTAGACTCGTTACTTCATTAATTATCGCTTTACCGCCGGCCGTCATTTCGACCGAACCGGCGCGGACGTCTTCGGTAATTTGGCTGATATTTTTAAAATTATCTAAAATTTTAGCAGACCCTTTAGAAAAATCGTTAATAGATTTGTTTATTTCATTTTCGAGATTTGTAACGACGCCGACCGATTTAACGATAATATCAAACGAATCCGACGTATCGTTTGAAATATCGACCGCCTCGTTTATAGTTCTTTTAAATTCTTCAAGATTAGTAGATATTAGTTTTGATTGTTCGTTTGAGACTTCGGCAAGTTTTCTTATTTCGTCGGCCACGACTGAAAACCCTTTACCGTATTCTCCGGCGTGAGCCGCTTCGATCGCCGCGTTCATTGCGAGAAGATCCGTTTGGGAAGCGATGTTTTTTATGGTGTTATTTGATTCAAAAACGCTGTCGGATTGACTGGATAGCGCTCCGATCATCTCTTTAAGTTTAGTTAAATTGGAATTACCGTTATTTAAAACATTCTGTAATTTATCAAATTCTTTTAAGTTATCGTTTAGAAAAGCGCTTATGGATTTGGTTTTATCGCTCATCTCAACAATAGCGCTTAAGCTCTCCGCTACGCTTGAAGTTTGCGAGTTTATTCTTGAGTCTTGATTTTTTATCGTTTTCGTAATTTCTTCAATATTTGAGAAGACTTCCGTAACTAGCGCGGATTGTTGAAATATTGCCGATTTTACCTCTTTTACGATACCGTTGATTGTCTCCGAGGAGGATTTTGAGTTATTCATCGCTTCCAATAATCTTGTTCCGTTACGGTTAGTTTCATTAACTATGTTTTTTACCCTGAACAATTTTACTACAAGTTTATCCAAAAAGTTATTAAGATTTTTACTCATAATACCCAGATCGTCGTCGCCGTTTTCTTCCAAGCGCGCCGTTAAATCGCCTTCCCCTTCGGCTAAACTGTTTGTAACAGACGTTAGTTTTCTTATTCCCTTCAAGATGGTAAGTTTTCCAATTATATAAGATATCGCGCTTAGCAGTATGCCGGCTAAAACGTAAGAAAAGCAGAATAAAATAAATGAAACTTGAGATTTATATTCTCCCACAAAAAGGTTTGCAAAAAAAGGGAAAATTGATCCGATCAAAACGCCGGATAATAAAGATAGAATTAAAAATTTCAAGGTATTGCCTTTTTTTAATTTGATTTTATTTAACATAGTTTTCTTCCATAATATTTGATTATACTTCGATTTAACGATATTAAATCGGCTAAAAAAATTATTTACAGTTTTTCCGACTTTTTAAAATCGTTAAATCTTTTTCTAATATTTTTTTTATTATATATCGAAATAAGATAAAGTCAAGAAAAAGTATTTAAAAATTTATTTGACACAAAGCTATTTATATTTTATTATTTATTATCTTAAATTAATTGACAACAACTCGAAATTTTGATATGTTTATTTTTATGACCAGATGGTCATACAGCGATTTTTTAGGAGGAGACTGATGAATAGAAGAGTAGTTATTACCGGTATGGGGACTATTAATCCTTTGGCTCATAACGTTGAAGAATCTTGGAAAAAGCTTTTAAACGGGGAGTCGGGTATCGATACCGTCTCTACTTTCGATCTTGAAGGGATCAGAAGTACAGTCGGCGGAGTAGTTAAAAATTTGAATTTAGAAAAATATCATATTGACAATAAATTGGCTAATAAAATGGACGCGTATCAGCAGTTATGCGTATGCGCTATGTTTGAGGCGGCTCTTTCCGCTAAGATTCCGATGAGGCATCCGGAAGAACACGAGGTCGTATTCCCCGAATTCGAAGGGATGAAGCCAGCCGTTAGCGACCCTTTTAGATTGGGGGTTATGCTTGGCGTCGGCGTTGGCGGACTAAAGACATTTGAGGAACAGACGCTTGCTCTACACGTAAAAGGCGCTCGAAGAGTTAGTCCTTTTATGATACCTAAGATGATAGCCAACCTTGGCGGCGGCTGGGTCGCTCAGACTATTAACGCCATGGGGGTAAATTCTTGCAACGTTACCGCTTGCGCTTCGGCTACAAACGCGCTTGGAGAGGCGTTCTTCGCGATAAAAAACAACAGAGCGGATATTATAGTTTCGGGAGGTTTTGAGTCGGCGGTATGCAAGATCGGTTACGCCGGATTTTCCAATATGCACGCCCTTTCCACTAGAAACGACGAGCCGCAAAAGGCGTCGAGACCTTTCGATAAAGATAGAGACGGATTTGTTATGGGAGAGGGGGGGGCTATCATAGTCCTAGAAGAACTCGAACACGCATTAAATAGAGGAGCAAATATTTTAGCGGAGTTTGTCGGATACGGACTTACCGCCGACGCATACCATATCACTTCCCCCGAACCTTCGGGTAAAGGGGCAGTGAGAGCGATGAAAGACGCTATAGAAGTCGCAGGTATTAAGAAAGATGAGATCGACTATATTAATGCTCACGGGACATCCACCAGCGCCAACGACCGTATGGAAGTAAACGCTATTAAGGAGACTTTCGGCGAACACGCTTATAAATTAACCGTTAGCTCCACAAAGTCTATGTCGGGGCACCTTTTAGGAGGAGCCGGAGCGTTTGAGGCGATGGTTATAGTCAAGTCCTGCATGGAAGATAAGATACCGCCGACGATCAATCTCGACAATCCCGACGAAGGGATGGATATTGATTTGGCTCCGAATAAAATGAAAGAGAAAACGGTAAATTACGCGATGAGCAACTCTTTTGGGTTTGGCGGTCATAACGCGGTTATTATTGTTAAAAAGTATAAAAAATAAATTTGAGGAGATATTTATGGATTTTGAAAATAAAGTTGCGCTTGTAACAGGGGCGTCGAGAGGCATAGGAAGAGCGGTAGCAGAAGTATTTGCGAGAGGTAAAGCAAAACTAATATTGACCGCAACCACCAACTCGATCGATAACGTCGTAAAAGAAATATCCGAGAAATACGGAGTAGAAGCGATAGGAGTCGCCGGCGACGTATCCAAAGAGGCGGACGTTAAAGCGTTATTCAAGACAATTATGGAAAAATTTGGACGGCTCGATATATGCGTCAACAACGCAGGCATAACAAAAGACACGCTTTCGATGAGAATGAGCGTAGAGGATTTTGAGTCGGTAATAAACGTTAATCTAAAAAGCGCCTTTATTGTTTGTAAAGAGGCGATACTTGTTATGATGAGAGAAAAATACGGTAGGATCGTTAATATGTCTTCTATAGTCGGACTTAGAGGCAATATCGGACAAGCGAACTACGCCGCGTCGAAAGCGGGGATCATAGGGCTTACTAAAACATTGGCTCACGAAGTAGCTAAGAGGAATATTACGGTAAACGCGGTAGCTCCGGGTTTTATCGATACCGATATGACTAAAGCGGTAGCGGACAAGGCGAGGGAAGAATTTTTAGCCCTTATACCCATGAATAAAGCCGGACAGCCGGAAGACATAGCAGAAGCGGTAGCTTTTCTTGCGTCCGATAAAGCCAAATACATAACGGGTCAAGTGTTGGTCGTGGACGGCGGCTTGATGTTAAAATAAGGGGGAGATATGTTGGATTTTTCATACGAAGGGAGAGTATTCGACCCGTTTACATATAAAGTTGAAAGATGTAAGATAAAAGAGCTCGCGAAAGCTATCGGCGACGATAATCCTCTATTTTTCGACAAAGAGTACGCCGTAACTCAGGGGTATAAAGATACTCCTGCTCCGTTGACTTTTCCGACGGTTATTAATTTCTGGGGATATCCCGAGATTTGGGATAAAATGAAAGAGATCGGGATCGACGTTAAAAGATTGTTACACGCAAAAGAAGAATATCAATATATAGAGACCATATATCCCGACGACGTTTTGACGGGAACGGTAAAAGTAGACTCGATGAGATCTGGCGGACTTATGGACATGGTAACTTTCAAGTCCGGCTTTGTACGCGAAGGGAAAGAGGTGTTAACCGCAAAAATGACGATAGTGGTCGTCGCTGAAGGAGAATAATATGAATTTGCCAAAATATGAAGATATAACCGACGGATACGAGATACCTTCTCTTACAAAAGAGCCGATAACCCAACTTCAGCTCGTTAGATACGCCGGAGCCTCCGGGGACTTCAATCCTATTCATACTATCGAAGCGAACGCAAAAGAGGCGGGGTTAGACGGAACGATAGCTCACGGAATGCTCGTTATGGGAATGTTGGGGCAAGCGATAACCAATTGGGCGGGTATAATGAACGTAAAAAGCTATTCGGCTACTTTCAAGACGATGACAAAGCCCGGCGACGTTCTAACGGCTAAAGGGACTGTGAGAAAGAAGTACGAAAACGAAAATGGTAAATTTGCCGACTGTAAATTCTCAATTGAAGATCAAAAGGGAGAAGTTAAGGTTGACGCTAAAGTTACCGTTAAATTTTAACAGTTATTCTTGGCGTATAGGACGCTTTAATAATATATAATAGTTTACTCAAAATTTTCCGATATTTTAAATTTTGCTTTATTTTTTTATTAATATGAATTAAACTATTTATTAATGAAATATAACGCAACATTATTTGATTTGTTTTTAACCGGAGTTTTAATCTTATGCGTAATATCGCTGTTTTTCTCGAAAATCTTTTTTGGAAGAAGCGGTAAAACTTTATTTATTCAAACGTCGAAAAACGAATTTATATATTCGATTGATCAAAAAACAATAGCGGATATTTCGGGCGACCTTGGGATAACAAAAATCGAGCTAGACCATGGGAAATTCAGATTTTTAGAGTCGCCTTGTAAAAATAAAAATTGTATAAAATCCGGCTGGGTTCGTTTGGCGAATTTCCCTGTAGTATGTCTGCCAAACAGGGTTTCTGCGTACATAATGAAAGAGGGGGATAACGACGCCTCTCAATACGACGGAGTAACAAAGTGAACGGCGCTAATAATAAAGTAGCTCTTTTTGCAGGTTTATCTTCATTTCTAGCCGTATTTGAAAACTTTATTCCTATCCCTATCCCTTTTTTAAGAATAGGAATTTCCAATATACCGGTATCTTTAGGCTTTGTTCTGTTTAAATTTAAAGATTTACTATTTATTGTACTATTTAAGACTATATTTTCTCATTTGTTCCGAGGGACTCTTTTTTCATACGTTTTTCTTATAGCTTTATCCGGGAATTTACTATTTATTTTTATAAGTTTTCCATTTTATCAGATTTTTAAAAACCGCATAAGTTTCATCTCTCTGGGATTGATTGGCGCGCTAACTCATAATTTAGGTCAAATATGCGCATCTCTTATCTTTTTACCGGTAAAAAGCGCGTTATTAATCGGATATTTCATTGTTTCTATAGGTCTTATTTTTGGATTTGCGAACGGATTTATTTGTAATATAGTTTATAGAAAATTTTTCACAAGGGCGTTATATGATAAAGTTGTATAAAAAGAATGGTAATAAAATTCAATGCGATTTGTGTCCAAATTCCTGTAAGCCGGATAATCTAAAATTCGGAGCGTGCAATATTAGGGAAAATATCAATTCAAAGATTATTAATCCATACGAGGGTATCATATCTTCTTCGTCGCTTGATCCGATAGAAAAAAAACCGTTATATCATTTCTTACCGGGTACTAAAATTTATTCGGTAGGCTTTTTTGGTTGTACTTTTAAATGTCAATTTTGCCAAAACTACGCTATCAGTCAATCTATTCCAAGAACAAACCAAGCGATAACTCCCGAGGAATTCGTTGATTTTCTTATTAAAAATAATTATAAGTCGATAGCTTTTACATATTCCGAACCCCTTTTATACTACGAATGGGTTTATAAGACTTCAAAGCTATGTAAAGAATACGGCGTTAAGACCGTACTCGTAACAAACGGATATATAAATCCCGAGCCCGCTAAAGAGCTGTTAAATTTTATCGACGCGGCTAATATTGATTTCAAATCGTCAAAAGATGAATTTTATATCGAAATGTGTTCGGGTCGGCTGGAGCCGGTTAAAGATTTTATTAAAATAGCGTTTGATAAAAATGTTCATATAGAAATTACGACTTTAGTTATCACGGACCTAAACGACCATATAGAAGAATGCTTTGAAATTTCCGAATTCATCTCTTCGCTATCAAAAGATATCCCGTATCATATATCTAAATATCATCCGGCTTACAAATTGAATAAACGCCCCACAAGCGAATCAACAATAATGGAGTGGACTATGGAGGCGAGCCGGAGACTAAATTACGTTTACGCCGGTAACGTCTCTTTCAGCGCCGACACTCATTGTAAAAATTGCGGGAATATCCTTATAAACAGAGATTTTTATAAAACGGAGATAAAAAATCTTAACGAAGACGGCTCTTGCAAACAATGTTCAACCGATAACAAAATTATTCTTCGTTAAGAATTTATGATTACGGAAAAGCAATTTAACTCCCGTAATCGTTAAGGAGTAGATTTTATGAGTAACGAAAAGATTAGCCGTTTTTCTCCGGCAATACAGGTCATTTTTATCTTTGGAATTATAAGCTTACTCGGAGATATGGTTTATGAAAGCGCCAGAAGCGCCAATAGCCAGTATTTCAATATAATAGGAGTTACCGCTACTCAAATAGGTTTAGCTTTCGGTATAGGCGAATTCTTAGGATATTTTTTACGTTTGATCGCGGGGGTTCTTTCGGATAAAAGCGGAAAACATTGGTTTTTTATTTTTTTTGGATATGGCGCGCTTGCAGTCGTTCCGATAATGGGATTTACTATGAACTGGAATATCCTCGTAGTTCTCGTTCTTATGGAAAGAATAGGTAAATCTCTTCGAAATCCCGCGAAAGATACGATATTATCCGGCGTCGCTGAAAATCAGGTTGGGACCGGGTTTGCTTTCGGTTTACAGGAAGCGTTAGATCAGATCGGAGCTTTTTCCGGACCGTTAATATTCGCTTTTGTTTTTTATATAACGGGGAAAAATGGAATAACTCAATACCAATCGGGGTATAAACTATTAATTATTCCATTTATAGTATTGATGTTGTTTGTATTTTTCGCGTATATAAAAATCAAACGGAATAATCTTATACCCTCACTAAAAATTCGCGAATATCGATCTGAAAGGTTAAAACCAATATTTTGGATTTATTTGGGATTCACATTTTTTACTACAATCGGCTTTGTTAATTTCGCTCTTATAGGATTTCATCTAAAGTCAAACGGTTTAATTTCGGATGGAAATATAACCCTACTGTACGCCGGAGCGATGGCTATCGACGCGCTAACGGCTATTATCATTGGGAAAACATACGATAAAATGAAAGTTAAATCGGGTAACAAAACCGGAGGATTAATCGTTCTTTTATCGATTCCATTTATTACAGTCTTGTTGCCGTTTTTGACTCTTACAAATTCGATTGTATTGATAATTGCCGGAATGACAATTTTTGGAATTGTTATGGGAGCTCACGAAACTATTATGCGCTCGGCGATCGCCGATATAACGCCATTCTATAAAAGAGGAACGAGTTTCGGAGTTTTTAACGCAGGTTACGGACTTGCGCTGTTAGCCGGAGCGGCTTTAATGGGTTGGCTTTACGATAAAAATATGAACGGAATAATAATTTCTGTATCCTGCGTTACAGAATTTGTAGCGGTTTTATTTTTCGTTTGGATGAATATTAATGCAAAAAAAAGCCCCCCCCCAGAATTGAGAGAAAAATAAAAAGTTATTTTAATGAAACATGAAAATCTAAAATATTATCGACGTTTTGCGTAAAATCGGTATAAACTAACGTCCGATATTGCATGAACAAAACGGAAATCAAAAATAAAGCTTGTAAATTTTGATATTTTGTATTATATTGTTTTTAGAATTATTAACGAATATCTTTTTCGATACGAAATTCATCTTATAGATCTTTTCTGTTCCGACAAATCCTATTAGTTAAAGTTTAAACGTTACATACAAGGAAAATTATTAATGACTTTTGAAAATCTAAACTTATCCGGCATTCTTTTACAAAACTTAAAGAAAAAAGGATATGAGAAACCGACCCCCATACAAGAACAAGCGATTCCGTATTTTCTTGAAAACAGAGATATATTCGGTTGCGCTCAGACGGGAACGGGTAAAACCGCCGCATTCGCGCTACCAATACTTGATCTTTCTATAAAAGAGAAAGCGTATCAAAATTACGCGAGAAATATAACGACTTTGATTCTGTCTCCGACAAGAGAGCTTGCTCTCCAAATAAGCGAGAGCTTTTCCGAATACGGCTTTAAATCCGGCGTTAGGCATACCGCGGTATTTGGCGGAGTATCGCAAAGACCGCAAGTTTCGACTCTAAGATCGGGTATAGATATTCTGATCGCTACGCCGGGAAGACTGCTTGATCTTATGAATCAAAAATTTATCAATTTATCAAATATAAAAAGATTTATTCTTGACGAAGCCGACAGAATGCTCGATATGGGATTTATTACAGACGTAACTAAGATCATATCAAAATTACCCAAAAATAGGCATACTTCGCTTTTTTCCGCGACAATCCCCGATGAAATTCTAAAATTATCCGATTCGCTTTTAAATAATCCCGTAAATATTAGGATTTCTCCGCCGACTTCGACCGTAGAGAAAATCGATCAGTCGGTATATTTAGTGCAAAAAAGCGATAAGAAATCTCTTTTAATACATTTATTAAACGATAGAAAAATAGCTAACGCGCTAATATTTACCAGAACTAAGCGAACCGCTAACAGATTATCCGACGAACTCAACGACGCCGGATTTGATTCGGACTCTTTCCACGGTAATAAAAGCCAAGCGGCTCGACAATCTGCGTTAAATAAATTTAAGTCAAAAAAATTGAGAATTTTAGTTGCGACGGATATCGCTTCAAGAGGCATAGACGCAATAGACTTGCCTTACGTTTTTAATTACGATCTTCCCGAGGACCCTGAAACGTATATTCACAGAATAGGAAGAACGGGAAGAGCCGGACTATCCGGAACGGCCGTATCGTTTTGCGATAACGAGGAAAAGGGTTTACTTCGAAGCATAACCAAACATATATCCAAATCCATAGATACGATTATTGATCATCCTTTTTATAAAAAAATTCTTGATAACAATAATATTTCAGAAAAAAAACCAATTAATTACAAAAGATCCAAAGTAAAAAAAGTATTTAATAATCGTCAACCAAGATTTGCGACGCAAAATTAAAAAAATAAGTAATAAAAAAAGAGACGGTTTAAACCGCCTCTTTTTTTATTGTTTGATCTTATCCTAATCTTTTTTTAAGAGCTTCGTATTCGTCCCAAAGTTCCTTAGGAATATGAGATCCAAATTTTTCAAAGTGTTCTTTAATTCCCGGTATCTCGTTTCGCCATTCGTTAATATCTACTTTTAACGCTTCGTCGATATACTCTTTCTTTATGTCAAGTCCGTTAACGTCGAGTTCGCCTTCGTTAGGAACGTTTCCTATTGGGGTGGCTTTTCCCTTTACTGCGCCGTTAATTCTCTCAATAATCCATTTAAGAACTCGGCTGTTTTCGCCGTAACCCGGCCATAACCATTTGCCTTCTTTATTTTTTCTGAACCAGTTGACGTAGAATATTTTCGGAAGCTTGCTTTGATCCGCTTTTTTACCAATTTTAATCCAATGAGCGAAGTAGTCTCCCATGTGATATCCGCAGAACGGCAACATAGCGAACGGGTCTCTTCTCAGTTGTCCCATGACTCCAGCCGCGGCCGCGGTCATTTCGCTTGCTACGATCGATCCTAAAAATACTCCGTGATTCCAACTTAACGCTTCGTGAATCAAAGGAACAACGCTCGCTCTTCTTCCTCCAAAAAGTATTGCTGAAATTGGAACTCCTTTCGGATCGTTCCACGCTTTGTCAATTACCGGACATTGGCTAGCCGGAGCCGTAAATCTAGCGTTTGGATGAGCCGACGGTCTTCCGCAACCCGGAGTCCATTCTTGGTTTTTCCAATCTGTAAGTTTTTCGGGCTCTTTATCCGTCATCTGTTCCCACCATACGTCTCCGTCGGGGGTAAGCGCAACGTTTGTAAATATTGAGTTTTTAGTTAAAGATAACATAGCGTTTGGATTTGAACTCATTGAAGTTCCCGGAGCTACTCCGAAGAATCCCGCTTCCGGATTGATGGCGTATAGCCGTCCGTCGGCTCCGAATTTCATCCACGCAATATCGTCTCCAACGCACTCTACTTTCCATCCCGGGATCGTAGGTATTAACATTGCGAGGTTTGTTTTACCGCAAGCGCTTGGAAAAGCCGCCGCGACATATTTTTTATCGCCTGTTTTTTCGTTGGTTATTCCAAGTATTAACATGTGTTCCGCGAGCCAGCCCTCTTCTCTAGCCATTACAGAAGCGATTCTGAGGGCAAAGCATTTTTTACCCAAAAGCGCGTTTCCGCCGTATCCGCTACCGAAAGACCATATCGTTCTCTCTTCCGGAAAGTGAGTAATATATTTGTTATCGGCGTTGCATGGCCATGGAACGTCTTTTTCTCCCGGTTGCAAAGGTTTACCGACGCTGTGAAGACATGGAACGAAATCGTCGTTTCCTAAAGCGTCTAATACGGCTTTACCCATACGAGTCATAATTCTCATATTATTGACAACGTATATCGAATCGGTCAGTTCTACTCCGATATGCGAAATGTTGGAGCCGATCGGTCCCATGCTGAAAGGTATAACGTACATAGTTCTTCCTTTCATACATCCTTTATATAAATCTTTCATGATTTTCTTCATTTCTTCAGGATCTTTCCAATTATTTGTCGGTCCCGCGTCTTCCTGTTTTTTTGAACAAATAAATGTTCTGTCCTCTACTCTTGCTACGTCCGCCGGATCAGACTGAACGTAAAAAGAATTCGGTTTCAATTTAGAATTCAATCTCAAATAAGTGCCGTTTTTTACCGCTTCTTCGGCAAGTCGATCGTACTCTTCTTGCGTTCCGTCGCACCAATAGATTTTGTCCGGCTTACACATATCGGCCATCTCCAAAACCCATTTTTTCAACTTTTCGTTTTTTGTCATACTGCTATCATTCATCAAAAACTCCTTATGTTTTATAAAAAATTATTTTTATTTCCTTAAATATATTTTAATAGGATATAAAAAAAAATGTTTTATTTCAACTATAATAATAATAATTTGATATTTTATCACATGTATTTAAAAATATCAAGATAAATATTGATTTAATTAAAAAAATGTTTTATAAATATTAATAATATTTATCAGGTCTTTAAATAAATATGCGCGCTATTTTACAAATATCTATAGAGGATTGAAGATGAAAACTATAAGTTGTCCCGGTTGCAATAGAAAAATGTTAATAACGGAATTGAAATGTCCGGATTGTAATATAAAAATCAAAGGGGTGTTCCAATCGCACAGATTCGGATATCTGGATAAAGAATCGCTAGATTTCATAGAGACTTTTATACTTTCTCGAGGTAATATCAAAGATATAGAGAAAGCTCTCGGCGTATCGTACCCTACGGTAAAAACAAAATTGGATAAGGTTATAACCGAACTTGAAAGAATCAAATCTTTAGAAGAAAAAAACGGTCAAATTACTACGGAGAAATAGTATTAATTTATTAATACTTCTCCGACTGTTTCTTTATAAAACCTCAAATAAAGATTGACATTAAAGGTAAAAAAAGTTTTATTAACCAAAAATAACTTACGGACTATCTCTTGAAAAATCAAATACTTACATTATTACTCTTTTCTACATTATATTTATTTTCAAAAGATACTTCGACCGACGTCGGCAATATTTTAGACAAAATCTTATTAAAAAAAGAGAATAACAACGTCTCTTTTTCTATATCAAATACGACAAATATTACCGTTGGCGACGACGCGACTATATTAATTAAAAAGCCCGACGACGTTTTTTACCCTTACAACGATACTCAAATTCAAATAGCTTATCATTATCCGATAAATAGAAACGCGGCTATCGGGTGTTCGGGACTATTCCAAAATGTGGTAAAGATGTTTTACGACGATCCTTCTACCGATTTTCCTTCGTTTCAGTTTAACGGAGTTATTTTGCCGGGGTTGTCTTTTAGATTTACTCCATTCTTACAAAAAATCAATATGCCGCTTTTTCTTTTAACTGCGGACGTCGGTTTTGGAGCCGAGCTGACAAACAATGATGAAATATCGGGCGCTATGACCGCTAAATTTGGAGGATTTTTGAATTTGTTTTTATTAGCGCCGATTGTTCCCGTTCATCTTTTTATTACAGATATGAATTCTTTGGCTATAATGGCTACCGATACGCCCGAAGGATGGTATCCGGGAGTACGGATAAGAAATATTTTGAATATAAAGTTTGCTTTTTTCAATTTTATTAATAAAAAAGTTAATTCGGGTATAAGAATAAAAAATATTTTTAGTTACGTTTTAACCGGTAAACCGGATTTATACGATCTTACTTCCCAATATACTTACGATAAGCTTTTTGTTACTCTATATTACGGAGGGTTAAAAGGGGTAGAACTTCATCTCGGCTACGGATTTGAATATCTGACGCTCGCCCGCGACCCTTCTTACCATTTGGCTCACAAAGTAATTCAGGAAATATCGTGGCAAAAAAACGGATTTACCGTAGTTTTTAAACATACTTTGGCTTTTTGGGACGGAGGCATATCAAAAGGCTTCCCAAGTAACGAAGCGGAAATTTCTTTTTCCTATAGATTGGAATAATCAGATGATTAATAAAGCGGTTGAATATCTAAAACAATACTTTCATTACGACGATTTCAGATTAGGACAAAAGCTGATAATCGAGTCTGTTCTTGATAGAAAGGACACAGTCGGTATAATGCCGACCGGCGGAGGTAAAAGTCTCTGTTATCAAATACCGGCGTTGTGTTTCGACGGAGTTACTATCGTTATATCGCCTTTGATATCGCTAATGAAAGATCAGATGGATTTCTTGAACTCCATTAATTATCCGGCCGGAATGTTGAACTCGACGGTAGATTATTCTTACCAAAACGACGTTAAAAACAGAACGGAAAACGGTTCATTAAAACTTCTGTATCTAACTCCGGAGAGATTTAAAAACAAAAATTTTTACGAATGGCTTTTGAAACAAAAAATATCGCTTTTTTGCATAGACGAAGCGCACTGTATATCCGAATGGGGGCACGACTTCCGACCGGAATACCGCAAACTTTCCGCTATCGTAAAAGATCTCAAAAATCCTCCGATTCTCGCTTTAACGGCGACTGCAACGGAAGAGGTAAGAAACGATATAGCGAAATCGCTTGATATAAAAAAACCAAACGTATTTGTAAGCGGATTTAACAGAGATAACCTTATATACGGCGTCCAAAATCATATCTCTTACGAAGAGAAAAATAAAGCGTTGATAGAATTTGTCGGCAAAGCCAGTTCGCCCGGGATAATTTACGTCTCCTCTATAAAAGAGGGGGAAAATCTTTTAAACGTTCTCTCTTCGAACGTCGATAAGAAATTAGGGATTTATCACGGTAGTTTAGCTCCAAAAATCAGAAAAAAAATTCAGGAAGATTTTCTTGAAAATAAAGTAGATATATTGATCGCAACAAACGCGTTCGGTATGGGTGTAAATAAACCGGATATAAGATTTGTCGCTCATTATAACGTTCCGGGAACAATCGAGGCGTATTATCAGGAAACCGGTAGAGCGGGGCGCGACGGAAAAACGAGTTATTGCCTTTTACTGCACCTTACCGACGACGAACGTATTCAACAATTTTTTATAGAATCCAAAAACCCTTCTTTTGAAGATCTTGCGACGGTTCTAGACAATATTATAGTAAACTCAAAGAGAAAACCGCTTTATACGGACGATACGACGGCCTTAGTCGGTAATAGCCGGCTTAATAGTTTTAAAGTAGAAGTCGCGTTGAAACAACTACACTTCTTGGGTTACATAGATTTTGAATTTATCAAAGAGATGAAAGTAAATATTTCTATCCTGAAAGATAAAAGCGTCGACGACGAAGAGTTGAGCGTTTTTTTTGAAGAGATAAAAAATATTTCTAGGGATAAAGAACTAAATTGTTTTATCGAGGCGCTTTATAAACGAACCGGCTATATGCGAGACGATATTATTGATAAACTCGACGCTCTTCAAAAACTAAAATTGATCAGATATAATAAAATAAAAAGCGGAAAAGTAATCAAAATTCTTAAAAATAAATTTACTAAAGCGGATCAATCAAGCTATATCAATAAAATAAAATTAAAAATAGAATTTGACCGCGCTAAATTTAGAGAAGTCGTGAAATTCTGCAATATTTCAAACGATTGCCGAAGAAAGTTTTTGCTAAATTATTTCGGGGAAGAGTATAACGAACCTAACTGCGGCAAATGCGACGTATGCAGAGGGACGTATTTTTCAAACGTTGAGAATTTCTCGATCGAACTTATACACAAAAAAATCTTATACTGCGCTTTTTTACACGACGGGGAAGTCGGTAAACAAAAAATCGCGAAAATCATGAAGGGGAGCTACGATCTTGAGCCGAGATACCGGGATTGGGACGAATTTGGGATATTAAAAGACGCTGATATTAAGAAAATTGCTAACGAGATAAACTTACTTATCAAAACGGAATATCTCTTCCTTAAGCAGGGAAAATATCCTGTTATAACGTTATCTATTAAAGGGATGAACGTATTAAAAAAAGAGAGTTTTAAGATTTAAACTTGAATTTTTTAAGACTAAAATAACAAGACGGAGCAAAACGCGCCGCCTTATTTATAAAATTTTAAACGCGATATTATTTAACTCGCGCTTGAGCTTTACCGTATTTGGTATTTAATATGTATCCGAGCCCGAATACCGCGATAAAAGTAATAATTACTCCTATAAATCCGGCTACGCTAACCGCTAAGATTTCATTGTTAATCGAAGATAACGAATAATTATTAAACGGAGACGAAATTATCGGCGCCGATTCGGTAAAAAAAGCGAATTTCTCGGCAACCCATTCTAATCCGTCGGGAAATCCGTTTGCAAAAGGGCTTAAAACTAATCCGATAATTAATGCGGATACTACGGGGATTCCTATGGATAATCTTTCGGATTTTTGTACTTTTTCCGACGTTGCGACCAAATATAGCGCAACTGTAATAACTCCCTCAAATAGCCCTATTAAGCTGTGAACTCCAACCATAGACGAAAATACTGTCGTAAAATTTATAGTTCCTGATAGTCCCAGCTCGGCGCTACAAAATAACGAGGCCAAAACTACAGATAACCAAGATCCCGTAAATAATAAAACGCTTTTTTGAATTTTATTAAAACTATAATTTGATTTATAAAGAAAAGTAAGTATAGCTCCGGGAACCGCCCCAATCAAAGCCATATTCAGGATATTTACTCCTAAAACGGAAAGTCCGCCGTCGCCAAAAGCGAGACACTGAACGACTAAAACCATCGTCGTCGAAAGTATACCAAACGGAATACCCAACAGTATAACGGCTAAAGTCGCGCCCAAGAAATGCCCCGAAGTACCGTTTAGAACTGGAAAATTCATCATTTGAGCGGCAAATATAAACATCGCGACCGCCGCAAATTTTAA
>JAGOCL010000357.1 GCA_017998755.1 Spirochaetota bacterium
CGATAAGCGAATCGTCAAAAACGTTAAGGTCTTCATTTACGATCATATCGTAGTTATTTCTAAAATAGAGCTGTCGTTTAAATATGTTAAATAAAACGCCAACGTCTGATGAGACCGATAATACTACGCTGTCGATCGAGTTGCCGACATTTCCTTTGATATCGACCGTAAGATCGTAATCCGTCTGTTTATAAGATAATTTAAACGACTCGTAATCTTCTTTGAATTTTTGAGATATAACCGCTAAATCGGTAATGTCGTTATAAATTTTGAAATTTTGTCTGCCAAAGCTATCGGGCTCTCCGTTGGAAAAGTAGAGTTTTCCGCTATTTTTGACGTCGTTAATAATATAAATATCTTCAAATAACGAGGCTTTTTTGGTAATTTTAAATAAAGTTCCGTCCTTTTTATCTTCAGGCGATAAATAAACTCCGTATTTGGTTGTGAATACGTTAAACGACGGAATAAATTCAAAAACCGATTGTACCATAACCATTTTTTTTTCGGATTTAAAAGTCGGTTCTATCAAGTTTTTGTTTTTTAGGTCGACGTAGCCGCAACCTTGTATAATTATGAAAACTATAAGCTGTATGATAAAAAAAAATAACTTCATATATATTTACCGTCGCAAATTATGAGAAAATATTTTATCATAAATAATTTAATTATGCAAGCGTCGCTTCTTTAAATTTTGCAATCAACCGTTTTTTTACGGCGATATATTATCTTGGAGAAACTTAACGTCGGGCTTGCCGATTTCTTTGCGTCCAAGCTTCGAATAAGTCGTATAATTGTTGGATGATTAAGCGATTTTCTGGATTTTTATTAATTTCTTCTTGATAAGTTTATTATAAATCTTTTCAGAGAAATCTCTTACCTGATTTTCATTTACATATATAGGAATCTTTTTTATAGCATCTGTATTGTCGCTAAAATATATAACATATTCGGCTAATTCTTTAAATATTTCTAACTCAACATCGTTTAGCTCATCATCATTTAAATCATGGAAATACAAAATTTCAATATCTCTACAAAAATTCCTAACATCATATTTTTTTTGTATGAATTTTATTAAGATGTTATATAGTTTATCTCTGTTATTTATCATTTTATATTTCCTCCTTTTTCGCCTTTAAATATTTTTGGCATTATGTTTAATCTTTTATCTCTTGTATATAAATAATGCCATATTTCACTCGATGAAATATTAAAAAGCACTTCTAAATTATATTTTTGCCCGTTTAATTCAATTGTGTTATAAAACATCTTCGCAATAGAACCTTTAGGATCGTCCGTTATAATACTATCGCTCCTATTTAGCGCTTCAATTAACTTATCATTAGGTATTGATCTCAATGGATCAGAGTTCCTCATTTTAACGACAACGCTAAAACAAATTTCACTTTCTTGGTATATCTTATTATAAAGTATATCGCTTCTTTGATATTTTTTCAAGTTATTTTTCTCTATTTATATTTTTTAATATTATCGTCTTTTTTACCATCCAATTTATTCTTGGTATTATATTATATCGCTAAATCAATCAGATATTAGGATACATAAAGGTTTTACCTTCGTAATTCTTAAATTTTAGATATTTAGAGGTTATTTCTATAAGATATTCGGGTAAGAGCGGGACTTTGCCTCCGTCTGGAAGATCGACGACATACGTCGGAATGCAAAGTCCCCCGATTTTACCGCGAATTTCTCTCATAATATCGAGCCCTTTTTCAACGGAAGTTCTAAAATGTTTTGTTCCCTCGACTAAATCGCACTGAAAAAGGTAATAAGGCTTTATTTGGCAATATTCAAGAGTCAGCAGTAGATTTTTAATAGTATCCGAATCGTCGTTGACGTTTTTTAACAACACCGACTGGTTGGCAAGCGATACTCTGGCGTCTAGAAGTAAGTCAATAGCTTTTTCAGTATCGGCGGTAAATTCGTTTTGATGATTAAAATGAGTTATTATCCATAAAGGTTTATATTTTTTTAAAACTTTTGTAATTGAACTATCTATTCTTTGAGGTAAAACAGAAAGAATCCTCGTTCCTATTCTGACGACTTCTATAGAATTAACGGAAAAAACCGCCGATAAGATTTGATCCAATTTCTCGGGCGATAAAAGCAGAGTATCTCCGCCGGATAAAATGATCTCTCTGATATTTTTATTATTATTAAGATACGTTACGATATTTTGAAGATCTTCTTCAGATAACGTAAAATTATTTTTCCAATTCCACTTTCTCGTACAATACCTGCAGTAAGACGCGCATTTGTCTGTCGCTAGAACGACGGCTCTATCTGGATACCTTTTGATAAAATATTTTGTAGGAGACCTTTGTTCTTCTGAGAATGGATCCATCGACAGCGACGGTTCTTTGGATAATTCTTCTTCGCTTGGAAAAATTTGTAAAAGAATAGGATCGTTTTTGTTTTCAAAGTTTATAAGGGATAAGAAATACGGCGTAACGGCAAATCTAAATATTTGAGACGCTTTTGCAAAATCGCCAAAACGCCCGTCGCCGAACTTAAAGAATTTCGCTAATTCTTCCGGATCTGTTATCTGATTTTGTAATTGCCATTTGTAATCGCTCCAGTTATCGTCTGATATATCATTAAACAAAGTATTTTTGTTATTCTGATAGAATGGGTTGCTAATTGATCTTGCCATAACGCTTCCTTTTTTTTAAGAAATTTCAGTATTGCTTTGAATTCGTATATAAATTTAGCAATATGCCGTCGTCTTGAAGTATAGCTAATAATACAAGAGCCGAGTTTAATTTAAGTTTTATTTCTTCATTTTCAAACAATTTTAATTTATGTAATATTTCATTTATAAGAATATCTGAGCTGTGTTTTTTATTGGACAACAAAGTTATAAAATCGGAAGACGATAAAAGAGTTTTGATATGACTCAAAATATTTCTTTCAATAATCTCATATTCTGTATCGTAGCTCGAAACATCGGAGATATTTAGTAAAGCGGGTAAAATGCATAAAATATTTTCGTCTGGTATTTCTGAATATGAATACAATCGGATATATTCTTTCAAAACGTCGAGTTTATCATTGTGAAAAGCGGAACATTTTATAGAATATTTGAAGAATTCAGATAAAAAAGCGTAATAATCTTTAATATCAGGTTTATGCGTTATACATTTTTGCGAAATAGAATTATTGGTAGCTATTGTCTTATTTCCGGAAGATAACTTTTGATACGCTTCTATAATTTGTTTGATTTTACTATCGTCGTAGTCCTCGGTCGCTGTATCGGGGTGATATTTGATAAGTAATTTTTTATAGATTTTTTTTAAATCAGAGATAGTAGGTTCATTCATTTTTGTTAATATTTGGCAACCTCGTTACTTCAACTTTACCGCTTCCCGTCCGGAAAAATATTTTTAGGGCTTCGTTTTGCATCGTAAGTTCTTCGACGATTCGTATTTTAGACATCTTTAGAAATTCTTTAACAAATTCAACGTTGTTTTTCTGTATTTCAAGAAATTGGTTCGAATTACTCACAAAAGAGCCGCCGTATATACGCGCATCCAAACGGTCTTTACGGGCTCCTAAATTTAGGA
>JAGOCL010000358.1 GCA_017998755.1 Spirochaetota bacterium
GTTTAGACTTTTAGTATATTCGAAACGGGAATTCCCGTTTTTTTTTGACGCTCGTATAAATAAGTCGTTCCTAAATTGATTTTATTATTTGCAAAATATCGATAAATATGATAAAAACTTAAAATATAACTATTTAGAGAGGGCTCTTATGCTGAAAAAAATTGATAATATCATATCGTTAATAGAAAAACGCAAAATGTTTGCCGTTATAATATCTTTTATTTTATTATATCTCCTTATTTTTATAAAAATCGACGTCAAACTACTTTTTAGCGATACTATAATAACAGGAGGCGATACGGCAAGTTGGTATCAATCGGCTAAGTCCTTAAAAGAAATATTTATACCTAAAGGGCGTTTATTTGGCTGGACTATGGCTAATTTTTTTGGCTATAACGAACTTCAATACTATTTTACGATTCCGTTTCTTATATCTGTAATCCTTAGTATAGTTATGCCGCTTACCGTTGCCTTGAAAATAACGACTTTGGCCGGAATTCTAACTCTTCCTATCGCTTTTTACTATACGGCAAATAAATTAGCCAAAAATCTTTGGATTTCGTTATCCGCTTCTTTTTTAAGTCTTGTTTTTTTGTTTAACGAGTCTTATACGATGTTTGGGGGTAATTTTCTTTCAACTTTTGCCGGAGAGTTTTCATATTCAATTTCATTATCAATTTTTGTATTTTTTCTCGGAGCTTGTTACGAAGCTTTTCAAAAAGGCAAAAGTCCGATTTTACCGGGAATTTTATTAGGTCTGACCGGTTTATCTCATTTATTTGTATATATGGTGGCTTTTTTTGTTCCGTTTTTTTTCATTTTTGCAGATAAAATCAAGAAAAATGCCGTTACTCCAAAAAAATTATCTAAACAAAAAACTGAAGACGCCGTTTTTATAGAATTTTCAGGCGATAAGGTCTCAGAAAAAATCATACTAATTTATATAATAAACTTTGTAATAATGGCTTTCTGGCTGGTTCCGCTCATATTTACGCGCGATTTCTCCCAATCTATATCAATGATATGGAGATTTGCCGATATGAAAGACTTTTTTAAACAAACATTCTTCGGTCTGTTCTTTCTGGGAGTCGCTCTAAATATATTTCTTCTTATTAATTCAAAAAAAGACAGAATAATCTCTTTTCTGTTCTTTTATCTCTTTTCGGTAACAATTTTCTTTTACGTCATTTCGACCTTTTTACAAATACCGGATATAAGATTTGCGCCTCCGGCTCTTATAATAGCGCTTTTTTCTGTAACCATATTCCTAAATTTTTTCCCCGAATATTTTTTCAACAAAAGCTACCCGATTGTTCGCCCTATTCTTTATATTATTATAGTTGTATTTTCTTTTATTCTAGTCAATAAACTTCCAAAGAACGTAGTTTCATGGTACAAATGGAATTACTCCGGATATGAAGCAAAAAAAGAGTGGCCTAACCTCAAAAAAATTATCGAACAATATAAGGGCGATATTAATACGGGTAGACTACTCTGGGAAAAGCAAAATCAAAACGATAATGCAGATTTCGGATCGGAACGCGCGTTTGAAAATTTATATTTATTTACCGGCCGTCCATCGACGGAAGGGGTTCATTACGGTTCGAGTTTCATGGCCAGAGCGACGACATATATGCAAAGCGAATATTCGCTTAATCCCGTAGATCCAGAGCCGCACAGATTGTATTCGGTAGTAAATCCCAACGTTTGGCCCGTCAGATTTTACCAGACTAATTCTAAAGATATCATCGTATATTCAAAAGAGATTAAGCAAAAGTTTGATAATCATCCCGATTTCGAAAAAACTGGCGAATTTGGTAAATTCTCTTTGTACACTTTTAAACGTCACCCCAAATCATATATCAGAGTAGTAGATAATGAGAATTTATCAATCGTTAAAAGCAATAAATACGGATTTAAGACCGACTTTTATCGAGCTTTTAGAGATTACGAATTATTCGACTACCCCTTTATTACCGATAAATACGCTAAAGGTTTGAATGCGACAAATTATTTTAACAACTACGACGAATACAAGAACAAATTCTTCGATCCTAACTTTGATTTCAACGCTTGGCTCGAAAATTATAAATATAAAGACTCGATTACTGAAGAAAATGTTCAAAATTTTAAGATCCAATTCAAAACTAAAGAAATAGGAAAGCCCCATATCATTAATATTTCCTATTCGCCCAATTTTAAATCTAAGAACGGAGATAAAATATATCCGGTATCGCCGGGATTTATGATGATCATACCGAGCGAAGAAGATATCGTTATAAACTACGGAAGAAATATTTTTGAAATTATCGGTCTCATCGTTACTCTTCTTATTATTCCTATTGTAATATTCAGAAAAAAAATAGAATCTATAGTCATACCTCGCGTAGAGATTGTAAATAGAATTGCTATATCGCTCGTTACCATTGTCGCAGTCGTTCTTCTATTTGAAACGCTAACCGAGGCTCGAAAAATACCGCTCGATCAGAAAAAAGCTGAAACGCTATTTTACAAGGAGCAAAATTATCAAAAAGCTCTGGATATTGCCAACAAATACGCTACCGTAGATATGTTGGATAAATACGATAACGCTCAAATATACTCATTCTATATGATGAAAGCGCGTATTCTCCTAAATCAAAATAAAAAAGAGGAAGCTAAAAAACTTTACGACTATATTATTAATAGATACAACCATACAAGGAACAACGATTATAACAAACTGAATTTCAAATAATTTTATGGGAATATTAAAATAAAAAAAACGGGAATTCCCGTTTTTTTATTTTAAAGTTAATACAGTTTACATCTTTATATAGCTCTTTTACCTGATTCTAAATATTCTTTTAAAAAAGTTTGCGATAATCATAAATATAGAGGGGCGAGAAAGTTTTTCTTTTATTTCGATAGCGCTATTTATCTCGTCGAATGTAAAATCTTTTCTGGCAGTATTTTCGTCTATTTCCAACTCGAGTCTGATTAACTTAGTTTTTGCGTCGACAATTTTAGCGTCTATCTCAAACCAATGAAGTCTTTTAGCGGCCAAATATCTTCTATAACCGGCGATTAATATATAATCGTTATTTATAATAACAGGTTGCAATAGCCCATGCTTCGACATAGATTTCATCAACGCCGATAAATCGCCGATATCTACTCTAAGCCGTTTTTTCGGAATTCTTATATCAGATATTTTTACTTTCATAACCTACCCAATTTATTGGAAATCATATTTTAATACAGGTTGACGCGCAGCCGTTATATCGTCTACTCTTTTTATAGGAGTTTTTGTTGGAGAATTTTTAAGCGCTTCCGGAGAGCTTTTCATCTCCTCATAAATTTTTAATAGAGTTTCGGCAAATTTATCTAGCGTATCAATAGTCTCCGTCTCAGTCGGCTCGATCATCAAGCAATTATGAAGCGGAAAACTTACCGTTGGAGCATGATAACCGTAATCTAAAATTCTTTTCGCAAAATCCATTATACCAAGCCCATAATCATGAAGTTCTTTTTCAAGCGAAATTACAAACTCATGCATTATATGATTTTTAGTCGCTATATCAAACTTAT
>JAGOCL010000359.1 GCA_017998755.1 Spirochaetota bacterium
CTACATTCACGTAAACGACCTTGCCGACGCGCACATGTTGTCGCTCGAACATCTCTTAAAAGGGGGAGAAAGCCAAATATTCAACCTCGGTAACGGCAACGGTTTTTCAGTCCGCGAAGTTATACAATCGGCGGAAAAAATAACCGGCAAAAACATATCGGCTATCGAAGATAAACGAAGAGCCGGCGACCCACCGAAACTTGTCGGTAGCTCGGATAAAATAAAGAAAATTCTCGGTTGGTCGCCGAAATACGCAAATATCGACGATATTATGAAAACGGCGTGGGAATGGCATAAAAAATTGAACGCCGTTAAATAAATTTTATGAAACTTTTTAACAACGTTAAATCCTTTGTGAAATCTAAAGTTTCAAAATTGTTTATAGTATATGTAGCGCTTGCGGGATTCGCGACAATTGTCGATTTTGCCGTTTTGTTCATAATGACTTCGGTTTTTAATATCTGGTATCTTTTATCGGCGACAATTTCGTATTTCTGCGGAATGTTAACGAATTTTACATTAAATAAAGTATTAAACTTCAAAAATAAAAGTAAGTTCTTATTCAGACAATTTTTACTTTTTTCCGTCGTCGCGCTGATAGGACTTGCTTTAAACAATTTAATCTTGTTTGTACTTGTGGATATAGTAAAAACTCGTATCAATATAGCTCCCGAATACGATAAAATTTGGCTTTTTTTCTCAAAATGCGTATCGGTTTTTATCGTGATGTTTTGGAGTTTCATCGGGCATAAAAAGATCACTTTTAATCTGTTAAAATAAAGAATAATTTGTTAGACAAAGGAATCATTATGAGTAAAAAAACTGCGATTATAATAGGAGCCGGACCCGCCGGAGTAACGGCCGCATACGAACTTCTCAATAGGACGGACTATATTCCATTGATATTCGATCAAAATCCTATTGTCGGCGGAATTTCCCGAACCGAAGATTATAAAGGGTACAAAATAGATTACGGACCTCACAGGTTTTTTTCAAAATCCGACAGAGTAATGAGCTTATGGCAAAAAGTCCTTCCGTTACAAGGAAAATTAGCGAAAGACGACGCTTTATTGAACAGAGAGATTCCTTTATCGACAAAACCGGACGCTCCCGACCCGAATACCGACCAAAAAGCGCTTTTATATAAAAACAGGTTGACTAGGATTCTATATCTTAGAAAATTTTTCAACTATCCGATCGCTCTCAATTTTAATACTATCGCTAATCTTGGTTTATTCAGAATGATAAAGATCGGATTCAGCTATTTGTATATCAAAATCTTCCCGATTAAAAAAGAAAAAAACCTCGAAGACTTTTTTACTAACAGATTCGGCAGGCAGTTATACCTTGTTTTTTTTAAGGACTACACCGAAAAAGTATGGGGGGTAGATTGTAAAGATATACCGTCTGAATGGGGAGCTCAAAGAGTAAAAGGGCTCTCGATAACCAAAGTTCTAAAACAAGCGTTATCCGATATGTTCCGAAAAAAGAAAAGTAATTCTATAGACCAAAAGAAAACGGAAACGAGCTTAATAGAGAGATTTATGTATCCCAAATACGGCGCCGGTCAAATGTATTCGGAAATCTGTTCCGAAGCGATTAAAAAAGGAGCTCGATTATTTCTTAATCATAAGATCGTAAAAATCCTCTGCGATAAAGATAGAGTCGTAGGCGTAGAAGCGAAGAACTTGGAAACTAACGACGTAAAAAAATATTTCGGGGATATAATATTTTCTACAATGCCGATTAAAGAATTGTTCGACTCAATGGACGCAAATATTCCCGATAACATAAAAAAAATATCCGACGGATTAGTTTATAGAGATTATATGCAAATAGGTCTACTTTTCAAAGATATGGAACTAAAAAATAAAACTAATATCAAATCGCTAAATAATATAATCCCCGACAACTGGATATACGTTCAGGAGCCGGACGTTAAAATCGGACGGCTGGATATATTTAATAATTTCAGCGTCTATATGCTCGAGGATATGAATAAAGTTTGGCTTGGCGCGGAATATTTCTGTAACGTCGGGGACGAACTATGGAATAAATCCGACAAAGATATGATCGACTTCGTAGTATCCGAGCTTGAGAAAATCAATCTTGTAAAAAAAGAGGATCTTCTGGACGGGATCGTTCTCAGACAAGAAAAGGCGTATCCGGCTTATTTTGGAACATACGACAAGTTTGACAATTTGAAAGAGTATATTAATAAATTCGAGAATCTATTTCTCGTCGGCAGAAACGGTATGCACAAATATAACAATATGGATCACTCTATGCTAACCGCGATGACCGCAGTCGATAATATTGTCGCAAATATTAAGACGAAGGATAATATATGGGCGGTCAATACGGAAGAGGAGTATCATGAAGAAAAAAAATAGAGCTTTTTTATTATTAGCTTTTGCATCTTTATCCGCTTCCTTGATAATATTCGGGATCGTAGGCGTTTTTCGCGCCTCGTTTTCAAACGCCGCGTCCCCTTTTCAAAATATTAATAAAATAAATTGGGCTTTTAGTAGAACTGACGGTTCTTTAATATCCGGAAAAATTATTTTTAATAGAAACGGAAAAATAAAATACAGCCCGAGTTATAACGAAGTTTTCTGGAAAATTGAAAACGATAGTCTTACGCTCATGAACGGAGCAAAACAACCGGCTACAGTATTCGACAAAATTTATAAAAAAGACGGCCTTTGGGTTATGGAAGGCAAATTTCTTTTCGATAAAAATATTACTCATAAAATAATTGAAACGGAAAGATCCGATAAAAAGTTTTATTTTATCTTAATTGCGGTTTGTATTTTATCTCTTTCGCCGCTAATACATTTATCCGGTTTTTTAAAAACGAAAAAAGCAAATATTTTTACTCAAACGTTATTCCTTTCTCTTTTTACGATAACTGTTTTTATATACTCAGTCGATATAAGAAATCCTTTTAACAATCGGACAAACGAATGGCTAACCGGCGCGTCTATCAAATTTACTAATATGTGGATCCGTGAAAATCCTTTCAAACTCGGCTTCGGTATGTTCTTCAATCCGAATTCGATAGAATTCAACGATTTGAAAAGTCGCGAGGTCTATTCGAGTTATCCGCCGGGTACTATTATTCCGTTATATTTTCTTGGACTTATCAAAGGGGAAGTCGATTCGAACGCAATCATGATATTCAATCTTCTAAACCATTTTTTTATAAGCTTAACGCTTGGATTAATTATATTCTTCTTTTTGATAAAAATCAATTTTGGTTATTTAAAGTCGTTTTTATTATCAATAATTCCTATAACTTTTTACATATTATCGCCCGTTACCTTATATTTTCATCATATAGTTTATTTCAGCGATATAGCGATAATTTTGCCGTTCGCGCTGTATATTTTATTAGAAGTATTAAGGGATTACGACAATAGAGTTATAAAAAAAATCGCCGATATTCTATCCTCGATAGTTCTGTTCTGTGGAATATTTACCGACTATTTTTTTGTATTTATAGCGCTCGCGGTATATATTAAAAGATTGATATTCTTTGAATTTGGCCGAAATGTTATTGAAATAAT
>JAGOCL010000360.1 GCA_017998755.1 Spirochaetota bacterium
GTTATAAATACCGCGCGCTCGGATACCGCGTTAGCTATCCAAATCGGCTTTATATGGCTATCGTCGCTATTATTCACAAACATAAATCCGCAGTTTTGAATATCGTCGGAAAAATAATAAAAACTGTTAATTGTCGTAATAGAAGCCTTATCCGTGATCCAAAAACCGTACGCGCTTCCGACTACGTTATTTGAGAAAACAGAATTATTAATTCCTTCAAAAACGGCGTTATTCAAACTAAATATTAACGAACTCTCGCAAGACTGGCCTCGGACTACCGAAGATTCGAGTCTGAGTTTACTTTTATCGCTCCTAAAACAATACGCGTAGTCGGAACAACCGTTTATATCAAGCGCGCTTTTACCGAATACGAGCGTTCCGCCGTTTTGATTAAATCCTATCGCTCCAACCGATTTATTGATTTTAAATAGAGAGTTTTCTATATTTATTTTCGATTTTTTATCTTCCAAAATTTTTATTTCAAAAGGATCGTCGCCCCTAAAAATAAAATCCGACTCGTTTAGATTAACGACGCTATTTTCCGTCGAAAAAGCTCCCGCGTTTTTATAACCTCCGCCGAAGTTTATAAGTAAGTTTTTCAACTTCATTTCAGAATAATCAGATTTGATAAAAGAAATACTATTATCGCAAGTCAAATCGCAGTAGAATCCTTCAATGTTAATATTTTTTGATTTATCAAAATTTAGCATATCGACGTCTTTAGAAACGATATTAGATTTTACCGCTCTCAAAATAACGTCAGATTTAACGGCGTTTATAAAACCGATTTTTTGGGATTTATACGCGCTCAAAGCGCATCCGCTAATTCCAATTTTACTTTTAAAAGAGTCTATCAATAAGAATTCTCCCTCGCCGTTATAGTTAAACGATACGTTATATAACTTAGTTTTGGCTCTCTCCGCTTTGATAAGATTAGCGCCGTTAGCTATTACCAAATCTAAGTTTCGCGCCTCAAAAAACCCATTGGCGGTTAAGTCAAACCAACGTTCGCTTTCTTTCCAAGAATTTTTGGTATCAAATATAATTTTTGATCTTTCTCCCTTTTTATACGGCTGGATGATAATGTCAGACGTAATTTTAGAAGAAACAGAAATATCAATTTCATCATTAATAAGGTATATTATTTTAAGGTTATTTTTCTTCGCAGACGACAAAGCTAAAGATAAGGAGTTAAAAGGAGCGTTTTCAGTACCATTCCCGCCTAATTTAGAGTTTTTATCAACAAAAAGCCCTCTTCTGTCAAATTTTAACAATAACGGCTCGGTATTTACTCTCTCATTGCCTGCGGTATCGACGGATTTTACTAATATTTTCACTAAGCTTACCCCGTACAAAGGGGGCTGAAATTCAACGGGGTCTCTATATGACATCCATTCGCCGTCGTCCCCGATTTTATAAAATATATTTAATTTTTTATCTTCATGTTGTAACGTTAAAAGTTGCGCCGAGTTGTGATAATTATTGAAGTCGATCCCCTCGTATAAAACTTCGCTATCGGCGCTTTTTTTATCAAGATATATGTAGTAATAATCGCTAATATTTGTTAAATTATCTTTCTCGTCGAAAGCTCCAAACCTCAGTTTATAAACCGCCTCCGTTCCGTCGGCTACGACGTTAAACCGCCCTTTAAATTCGGCTGAGTTTTTATCGACCGGCAGTTCTTCTTCCAAATCCGCCGTTACCGAATAGCGAACAGTATTCTTAGGCATAAAGAATTCGATTATTTTATCTGAGTTTAAATAAATTTTTTCTGATTTTTCATTCTTCAAGATAGGAAGCGAAACGTTTGACGGAAACAAAGCGACGTCTCCGATCTTTTCGCCGTTAGAATAAAAGAATTCCAGTTCGTAAGGCGCGTCGTCGTTATTAACAAACTTATATTCCCCTTCGCAAGGAATATTGTCCGATCTCCCCGTAGAATCGACGGATTTGTAATTGAAATAGAATTTATCGTCGGGACTAAACGAATTGAATCTTATCAAACCAGAGCCGTATTCAAATAAGGGAGCGTTAAACTTTTTATCGTTAAATACTATCTCTCTTTTATAATCAATTTTTTCTTCGGTAAATACCTGAGTAAACGTCTCCTCTCTATCCTCGACTCTAAAATAGAAAGGACCTGTAATTTCCGACGATTTATTGTTCATTCCGACCGAAAAAGCCGCTATCCCCATAGCCCCTTCCGAGCCGTATATAGATACAAGCTCGATCGGTCCCGCATACTCGTTCCATAACTCTATTTTACTTTTTGACGGCGGCGCGAAGATTAGCTCGTCTTTATGAAACTCTTTTAGCCAATAATAAATCTTATCGTTAATATCGTTCGGTTTAATCTTAATTTTATAATTTTGTTTGTAAACCTGTCCCCAATAAAAATTGCCAAAAGACGGACGCCCGGTTTCGGTTAAATCTATAGAATAGTATGAAATATCGCTTCGAACTTCGGGGCCGTTTTGATAAGAAACTCCAACTAATATATCTCTTTTTGCGGATTCTACCCCGTTTAAAGTTATGATACTCTTTTTTTCTGTATTATTTGTAATTTTAAAAGGAAATTCTATTTTTCTTTCTCCGAAAGCGACGCCGAAATTCGTATCCGCAAAATCATAACTCAGATTAATCGAGCCGTTCGAATATTCGACGTTTTTTTCATAATAGTTTTTCTTATCAGTTTTTTGAATATCCGAACTACCGGTAAGATCGATTCTGTATTTTTTAGAAAAGAGCTCCACTCTGCCGTCGTCGCTTTCCAGCAATACGACAATTTCATAATCCAGGACGCTCCCTTCCGACCCTTTCAGAAAAATACCGTCTTCGTAAGCGACCGGCTCATATTCTGAAAGATTATTCTCTATCAAATAGTAAATTTTACCGTAATCGCTATAAATTCGGCATTGTATAGATTTATAATGAATACTTTGTTCGGGATACCACTTTATAGGTTCCGCAAACTCTTTATCGTAACTTAAAGAATCGTAATAATCCGAGGAATAAATCGAAAATGATAACAAAAATAGCCAATAAGCGATAAAAAGAATTTTATTCATAAACTAAGTATCGTAAACGAATATCCGAAAATAAAATTTAACCGCCAAATAAATTTTTATAAAATTCATAGCAGTTAGCGATCTTTTCCGAAAAAATAACATAACAAGCCATAGGAACGCCGCGTTCATGGTAATGATCCTTAACTTTGATTAACAAGCTCTCTTTGTAGTTCTCCACGGAATCATACTTTGAAACGTCGATAGCCTCAACAAAATCTACCGTACGAGTTATATACAATACCTCGTCTTCGAGAATCGCCATATTTTCTTTATAAACGGAATGATGCGTCGTCTTATGAACGCTATTAGCCTCATAATCCTCTTTTTTGGCCTCGAGATAGACGGTAAGCTGTTCGAGACTAAAAATTACCAATTTCTTAAAAGTAACGATCTTATCAAACCCCATAAACCTACCCCCTTGAAATATATATTTAGTCGGCGACACAGTTTCGTCAAATACCCCGCGTCGCGTTATTATAT
>JAGOCL010000361.1 GCA_017998755.1 Spirochaetota bacterium
AACTGAATATCGCGACAACTCTGCTACTATATTTATAGAAGGCAATATCGATACTTCGAACAGTTCGGATTTATACCAATTTTTTCAAGAAGTCCTCGATAAAAATACTATAACCTCGGTTAATCTGGATCTTAAGAACGTTATCTCGATAAACTCTTCCGGAATCGGAAAAATTTTGAAATTTTATAAATATATAGACGAAATCGGGGGAGAATTTAAAATCATTCACGCCGGCGAAAGAGTAATGAGCCTGTTAAAAGATATCAATCTCGATAAAATAATTTCAGTATCAAAATAGTATTTATCAGGAAATCAAATCCATTAATCTCTTTTTATTAACGTTCATAACGTCGATAGCGGAACTAATATCCGTTGAGTTAATCTCTTCAATCGAATCTTGAGAGTAAGAAGGACTTAGACTTAGTATATTCTGACTGGCTATCTCTATCGACTTAAATTCGTTCTCAAGAACGTTGTAATTTGAAGATATATACTCTTTCACTTTTTTTATATCTTCTTCAAATGAAGCGCTAGATTTGATATATCCGTCAAAAACATTTTTATTGTTATAAATACTTTCATCGACGATCTTAGCTACCTCGGCTTTATCTTTGGCGACGTCGAGCGACTCTATCTGTTCGAGGCGTTGTTCCATATACTGAATCTTACTTAATTCATTCTCGTAATTGGTAAGCCGATTGTTGTTTTCTATAATCCGTATTTTGAAATCTTTGTCGCTGTATTTTACATCGTTAAAATCGTTTAGAATCTTAGAATGAAGAGAATCTTTGATCTTGTTTTCTTTAGTAACCTTTACGCCGCTTTCTGCCTCTCTAACTTTCTTTTGAAAAAAAGTAGAGCTCCCAGCCAACTTCCCTGTGTTAATGTCCATAAACCCTCCTTGATTTACAAGCTTACGCTTATTAGAATTTTACCATTATTTTGTAAAAAGTCAAATTCTTTTTTTAAATTTTGTAATATTAATAAAAATATTTATCATATCCCTTTGATTTTATAAATTTTTTGCGCTATAATTCGGTATGTTTGCGCTTATGAACGGCTTTTTAGCGGTAACAATTTTATTTTCTCTTTACAGTTATTACTTCAACAAGAAGTTCTATTTTTACGCAAAACCTTTGCCGATTTTAACGCTTATCATTTTCAGAACCACAACCTTCGTTCAAAACCCGAATTCTATCGATCTCCTAATTATTTTCGCTTTAATTTTCGGAATGTCCGGAGATTTGTTTATTATTTTTGATAATAAATTTTTATTCGGGCTTGCGTCGTTTCTTATCGGTCATATTTTATACATAACATACTTTCTACTCGGCGATATTAAATTAAATTTATATGCAACGCTGATTATTTCTGTCGCAACGGTCGTTACCCTCGTAGGTATGTATTTTACTAAAAATAAAGAGTTTAAGAATATTTTGATACCTCCGATTGTTATTTACACCTCGATACTCGCGTTCGCCTTGATAACGGCGATCAGTTACGACTTGACCAAGTATTCTAAATTACTCTTTTTTTCGATCGGACTCGGACTCTTTTTTATATCAGACGGTCTTTTATCGTTTGATAAGTTTGTCAGAAAATTTAAATTTACTTACATTTTTATACTACTAACCTACTATCTGGCTCAAACGCTCATAGTTTACGGTTCATTTTAAAACATTACGGGACAAAATCTTATGAATAACGCTGAAAAAACTGTTAAAGAAGTAATAATCGAAGATATAAACAAAGTTATCATCGATTCTCTATCAAAATTAAACTGTATAGTCGATAATATCGTTACGGAAACTCCCCCCGATCTTTCGTTGGGCGACGCGGCTTATCCAATGTTTAAGTATAGCGCGGCTTTAAAAATGAAACCTTACGACATTGCGCTTGCTATAAAAAAAGACGTAGACGCGTGTTCGCTTGTCGAAAAAAGCGAAGTCAAAGGGGGCTACCTCAACGTTTATTTTAATAAAACTGTCGTTTCAAAGAAAATTCTTCCTCTAATTATCGAAAAAGGCGTCAATTTCGGAAAGGGACGCCGTTTGAACCAAAAAGCTCTTGTCGAATTCAGTAGTCCGAATACTAACAAACCGCTTCATTTGGGCCATTGTAGAAACAACGCCATAGGAGACTCTATTTCGCGGATTTTGGATTTTTACGGATTCGACGTTATAAAATTAAACCTCGTTAACGATAGGGGAATTCATATTTGTAAATCGATGCTTGCCTACAAGCTATTCGGAGAAGGCGCGACCCCCGAGTCTGCCGGTAAAAAATCAGATCATTTCGTCGGCGATTATTACGTCAAATATGCAACCGAAGTAAAAAACGCCCCCGAAATGGAAAAGGAAGCGTCGGAAATGCTTCGTTTGTGGGAAGACGGCGATCCTTCAACAATAGAGTTGTGGAAAAAGATGAATAATTGGGCGGTTTCGGGCATTAAACAGACGTACGATAGGATGGGAATTAGTTTTACCGATATAGAATACGAAAGTAACGTCTATCTCTTCGGCAAAGAGGTAGTCGCGGAGGGCTTAACAAAAGGGGCGTTTTATAAGGAGTCGGACGGAAGCGTTTGGGTAAATAACGAAGATATCGGGCTTGATAAAAAAGCGTTGTTGAGATCGGACGGAACGAGCATCTATATAACTCAAGATATGGGAACGGCCGTAGCAAGACAAAAAAAGTATAAATTTGACAAACTCATATACGTCGTTGGATCCGAACAAATTTATCATTTTAAAACTCTATTTGCCATCTTCAAGAAACTCGATTACCAATGGGCGTCCAACTGCTATCACCTCTCGTACGGCATGGTCAACCTTCCCGAAGGAAAGATGAAAAGTAGAGAGGGCAATGTAGTCGACGCGGACAATCTGTTGGATTTGTTATTTCAGATGGCTTTAGACGCTATAAACGATAAAGAGAGAGAAATCGGCGCCGTCGAAAAAAGCGTTATTGCGGAAAAGATTTCATTATCGGCCTTGAAATATTATTTATTAAATTTCTCAACCGCTAAAGACGTAATGTTCATCCCCGAGAAATCTATCAGTTTTGACGGAAATACCGGTCCTTATATCCAATACACGACGGCGCGTATAAATTCTCTATTATCTAAATCGGCATTACCGATAGATAACGTAGATATACCGGATAACTATACTTTTAACGAAGACGAATGGGGGATTATCTCTTACTTGCTTGAATTTGAGAAATCCGTAAAAATCGCCGCAGTCGAATATTCTCCGATAGAAATATGTTCTTATCTGTACAATCTTTCAAAATTATATAATAAATTTTACCACGACAATCAAATTTTATCTGAAGGCGACGTCGTAAAAAAAATCCGGCTGGCTATATCCAAATCCGTTCTGACAATTCTTTCATCAGGATTAAATCTGCTCGGAATAGCCCCGGTAGAAAAGATGTAACTTCCTTAAAGCGCTAAATATTATCATAAAATTTCCGATTTATTTAACTATGAGGATCATATTTATTATTTTACTTATATTCGTACTGTACTCTACGGCGTATCCAT
>JAGOCL010000362.1 GCA_017998755.1 Spirochaetota bacterium
CCGTTTTGCAAAGAATTTACAGAAGAAGAAAATAATAAGATAATCAATTTGATTAATAACTCAAAATGCGCTATTCTTTGGGTATCTTTCGGCTGTCCTAAGCAGGAATCGTGGATCGTAAGTAATATTGATAAACTGAGAATTCCCGTTTCTATCGGCGTCGGCGCGGCGTTCGATTTTCATTCGGGTTTTGTAAAAAGAGCGCCGCTCTTCATGCAAAATATGAAGTTGGAGTGGCTATACAGGTTTTTTCAGGATCCAAAACGGCTTTGGGGAAGATATTTTATAGGGGGATGGAGATTCGCCGTAACGATTTTGAAACAAAAATATTCCCAAAAAAAATAAATTAAAGAGGTATAATATGAAAAAGGCATTAATTACGGGCGTAACAGGACAAGACGGTTCTTATTTAGCGGAACTATTGCTTGAAAAAGGATACGAAGTTCATGGAATAATCAGACGATCGAGTCTTATCAATACTCACAGAGTAGATCATCTATACAAAGATCCGCATAGCGAAAATGTTAAATTTTTTATGGAATACGGCGATATGACCGACTCGACAAATTTGATACGTTTGATCCAAAAGATTCAGCCTGACGAGATATATAATCTAGCCGCGATGAGCCATGTAAAAGTTTCTTTCGATACTCCGGAATATACCGCAAACGCTGACGGAATTGGAACGCTCCGTCTTCTCGAGGCGATACGACTATTAGGAATGGAAAAAAAGACTAAAATATATCAAGCTTCGACCTCTGAATTATACGGAAAAGTTGTCGAGACTCCTCAAAAAGAAACGACTCCGTTTTATCCGCGCTCGCCATACGGGGTCGCAAAAATGTACGCTTACTGGATTACCAAAAATTATCGCGAGGCGTACGACCTTTTTGCAAGCAACGGGATACTTTTTAATCACGAGTCGCCGCGAAGAGGAGAAACTTTTGTTACGAGAAAGATAACCTTAGCGGCGGCGGCGATAAAACTTGGTAAACAGGATATTCTCTATCTCGGCAATCTCGACTCGAAAAGAGACTGGGGGTATGCGAAGGATTACGTCGAAGGAATGTGGCGAATACTGCAACATAAAGTCGCCGACGACTTTGTTCTAGCGACGGGAGAGACCCACAGCGTAAAAGAGTTTATCGAACTCTCTTTTAAAGAACTGGATATAAACGTCGTATGGAAAGGCAAAGGAGTCGACGAAAAAGGTTACGACGCTAATACAAACAAATGCATAGTAGCGGTAGATCCGAAATATTTCAGACCGACCGAAGTCGATCTGCTTCTCGGCGATCCGTCGAAGGCGAAAAAAGAACTTGGCTGGACGCCTACCACTAAATTTGAAGAACTTGTAAAAATGATGGTTAGAGCCGATTACGATCTTACGGCTAACAATCAGAATGTTCATTGCGCGATAAAGTATTGATAGCATGTTTTGTATTCAGGATGAAAAAGAATACATATTGATAGAGAAAAAATCGAAATTTATTACAAGATCGTTTATCGTATCAAGCGAAGACGCTGTTGAAAATATTTTACAAAAGATCCGTAAAACCGAAAAAGGCGCGCGACACAACTGCTACGCTTACCGGATTTTGGTTAACGGCGCTTTGATAGAAAGGAAAAACGACGACGGAGAACCTGGCGGAACCGCCGGAGCTCCGATGTTGTCGGTTTTAGCGGGCGAGGATATTGTTAACTCGCTAGTAGTTACGACCAGATATTTCGGCGGAATCAAACTTGGAACCGGCGGGCTTGCGTCGGCTTATAAAAAAGGGGTAGTAGAGACGCTTAAACTATCGGAAAAAATCCCCTTTGCAATCAGAAAGTTATGGCGGATAAAATTCACGATAAGCGATTCAAATTTTATAAATTATATTATAAAGAAAAATAATTTTATTACGGTAAATAGAAATTTCGATATCGAGCCGTATTACGAACTGTCTCTTGACGAAACCGAGTTAACAAAACTCAAAGAATTAACGAAAAACAGAGGTTACGAAATACTAGAAATTATAAAGGATTTAGAATGAATATTTTACTGACAAACGACGACGGATTTTACGCGGATGGATTAAATTTTTTAAAAGATTATTTTTCAAAAACAAACAAACATAAAATATTTATCGTAGCGCCCGATAGCGAAAAAAGCGGATTTTCTCACTCTATTACTTTAAAAGATACCATTCGTCTTGTGAAACATATAGATAACTTGTGGGTGTTAAAAGGAACGCCGGTAGATTGCGTAACGCTAGCGCTTTTAGGGCTTGTCCCTGAAAAAATCGATTGGGTTATATCCGGCGTAAATAACGGTCCGAATATCGGAAAAGATATTATCTACTCCGGAACGGTAGGCGCCGCTCGTCAAGGGGGCTTGCATAATCTCCCTTCTATGGCGATATCGGTAAACTCGTGGGGGGAAAGTATTTACTTCGATAACGTCCAATATTTCATGGACAACTACTTTGAGAAACTTATGAAAAACAATCGCGGGGATTTTATATATAACGTCAATATTCCAAATATTCCCAATGAATCTTTGAAAGGCGTTAAAAAGACCGTTCCATGTCATTCGCATTATTATCAGGACGAACTTGAGTCTTTCGACTCGCCCGGACAGGGAAAATATTTTTGGATAAAAGGAACTTATCCTATCTTTGAAAACGACGAAGGAACCGACGCCGGCGCGATTAAAACCGGTTTTATATCGGTAAGCGGAGTAAAATTCTTACCGGAGGCGGCTGAATTTGAACTCTGAAATATTAAAAGTTATATTATTATATTCAAAACGGGAATTCCCGTTTTGAATATAATAATATAAAAAAAACAAAGATAAATCATAACGCGAATTTATCTCTGAAATATTAAATAAAAAGTTAGTTTTTATTGACTTTAAGAGAAAAAAAATATATAAGTAAAGTCCAAAATTTTAATAATCTTTACTTAACATAAAAAAATTGGAGGATATTATGGGTAGAAATTGCGATATATGCGGAAGAGGCACGGCGGTTGGTAATAACGTTCCAAGAAAAGGTCTTTATAAAAGAAAAGGCGGAACAGGTTCAAAGATAGGGGTAAAGACAAAAAGAACCTTTAAAGTTAATCTTCACTCTAAAATAATTTCGCTTGTAACCGGCGTAAGAAAAAGAATGAAAATATGTTCGAGATGCTTAAAATCTATGAACAAGGTTAGCTAAAGTTTATATTTTTTTGTAAATATCCGTATTTATTTTGTCCGGCGCTTTATATTATTAATTGTAGTCAGATTTCGAAAGTAATAAAATTGAGTCTGAGTAATAATTTTTTCGTATTATGCTTGAAAGGAGATTATATGGCGCTTTTTTTTAACAAAAAATTTATTAAGGTTTTAGTCTACGTTTTTTCTTTTACTTTGTCGCTTAATATTATGAGTTCGGCGGATAAGACAGATATTATTGCCGACGGAGCAAAATGGTTTAATACCGCTTCTATTCCAAAAGAGCAGTTAAAGAATAAAATAATTTTAGTCGAACTTTTTAAAACGTGGATAGA
>JAGOCL010000014.1 GCA_017998755.1 Spirochaetota bacterium
ATTCAGCATCAGTACTTTAAGCCTGAAAAACCAAAAAAACTGAAAAGGTTTAAAAATATTTTATTATTTGGTTTATATATAGCGGCGGTAGTCGTTATAGTTAATTTTGCTAGCGGAAATAAAACTAAAGCGGCGTACGGAGACGATTCTTCGGAAAAGGTCGCCGATACAGAGCTTGACGACAGCTTTTTAGAGGATAAAAAACTGAGTCCTGTCGATAGACTGAAAGTAAAATTCTTAGAAGGTTACATAGGGTCAAAACATATAGCCCGTACGGCTTTTAAGTATTCGTTAGATTACGGACTGGAACCGGAGTTATTAACGGCGATTATGAAAATAGAGTCGAATTTTAAAATAAAAGCGGTAAATTATAATAAAAACGGTAGTATAGACAGAGGGCTTTGTCAATTAAACAGTTTTGTTTTTTCCGATATGAAATTAAAAGATTTTTTTAATCCCGATATAAATATAAAAAAAGGGGCTATGCATATCAAATGGTGTCTGGATCAATCTGGTAACAATCTGATCAAAGGGCTTGCAATGTACAACGCCGGTTACGGTAGCGTATCGAGAACGCGAGTAGGGGATAGGACTTTGGATTATATCGATAAGATAATCAATGAAATTGAGAAAATGAAATCAGAGTTTAAAGTTTTTTCGGTCGACTATCAAGATATATTAAAATAAGTAAACTTTAACCCAAAAAAGACGTTACAATTTGACAAGAAATAAATTTAATGCTAATTCTGTATAATGAAAATTCCATCTATAGTAAAACGATTTGCCAAAATATTTCATAAAAACGGCTTCGAACTTTATCTAGTCGGGGGCGCGGTACGAGACTATCTTTTGGGATCTAAAAACAGCGACTATGATTTTGCCACAAGCGCGACGCCCTCGGAAGTTATGAAGATATTCCCGACGGTTATACCGGTTGGGATACAACACGGTACTGTAATCGTGATTTATGAAGAGAACCAGTTTGAAGTTACGACTTTTAGAATAGACGGTAAATACAGCGACAACAGGCGTCCCGACGGGGTAGAATTTGTACGGTCTATCGACGAAGATTTGAAAAGAAGAGATTTTACTATAAATTCCTTAGCTTTTGATCTGAATAGAAAGAAAATAATTGATAAATTTCAAGGACAAAAGGACCTTAAACGTAAGATTATTAAAGCAATAGGCAATCCGGACGACAGGTTTACCGAAGACGCTCTTAGGATGTTGAGGGCGTGTAGATTTGCGAGTAAACTAAATTTCTGTATTGAAGAGGGGACTTTTGAGTCGATTAAAAAGAATGCGGAATTAATTAATAATATCTCGGTCGAAAGGATAAGAGACGAGTTCATAAAAATACTTCAGACCGACAAGCCTTCTATAGGGCTCGAGTATCTGAGAGAGACGGAACTCATGCGCTATATTCTACCAGAATTTCTTGAAGGCTACGGGATAATTCAAAATAAATTCCATAAACACGACGTTTATTATCATAATTTATATAGTTGCGACGCGGCTCCGAAAGACAACTACATCGTTAGAATCGCGGCGCTTTTTCACGACGTAGCCAAACCCAAAACGAAAAAAGAAAAAAGCGAAGAAATTGAAAACGAGAATTCGTTTTATAATCACGAGATAATCGGAGAAAGAATAACCAATCAGATACTAAAAAGATTGAAATTTCCCCGCGAAGATATAAAAAAAATCAGAAATTTGATTCGCAATCATATGTTCTACTACACCGACGAATGGACTGACGGAGCCGTTCGAAGATTTGTCAAAAAAGTAGGGCTTGAGAATTTACCGGAATTATTTCAGTTGAGAGAGTCCGATAGGATCGGCAACGGTTCGAAAACGGGTATTCCCAAAGCGTTTTTGGATTTTCAGGATAGAATAAAAAGCATCTTAGAAATCGACGGCGCGCTAAAAGTCACCGACCTTGAGATTAGCGGTAACGATCTTATCCGTGAATTAAATCTCAAGCCCTCTCCTATGATCGGGGAAATACTTAATTATCTTTTGGAAATTGTTCTAGACGATCCCTATCTTAATACAAACTCGACGCTTATTGAAAAAGCAAAAGAGTATTATCAAAAGAAAACAAATTTTGCTCTTGAAAATTATAACGAAGCCCCCGAAAATCTGGGGAAGTTTTAAGCGGTAATATATTGGACTTATTTAAAATTGATTTTAAATAAGTCCGGTTTAAAAATTATTATTTTTTGACTTTATCAATAATATATCTTAAAAACATTATTAATACGCTAAATAAAATAAGGGCTCCTCCTACAATAATTGACTTAAAATCTTTTATAGATATTCCATATAGAATAGGAACAATTGAGCAACATAGGATTAATATACCAATAGCGTATGTCATCGGCGTTTCTTTTTGATTATTTTCTTCTAAATTTTTTTGAAATTGAGACATTTTCAACCTCCATTTATTATGAAATGAGAAATACAAATTAAATAAATAATAAATTAAGATTGCTCGGTTGGAGGGGATCTTGAGTAAAGACAAAAAGGTATATCGAAAAAATAATTGAGTCCTATGAAAATGATATTGTTATATTTAAAACAAGATTTTTTTATTAACGAGAAAATACAAGGCGGAATAAAAAATCTTTGTTCTGTTCTTTTTTTTATAATAGGATAAGCGGTCAGATTTTCATTTTTATTTATATACGATAAAAGACATATTGATTTTGATACCGATATAAATTCGCCGGAATATTGAAATTTTTCTGAACATTTTGAATATTTTGTTTCTTCAAATAATGTAAAAAAAATAATAAAAATTATTAATGGATAAGGGAAAAAAGAATAAGGTTTTATCAATATATTTCTTTTGTTAAACATTTCTAATTTCATAACATTTTTTATATAAATAAATTTTATATTAGTAAACTATTATAAAAAATTTGAATAGTCAAGACTTAATAAAATAAATGTCAAAAAACTACATAAATTTATTCTATTATCGAAATCTTAAAGAAGTTAGGCGAAATTGCTTCTAGAATTTTGAAGTTGCCGTATTGCCAATGATATTTTTTTGCGCAGATGAGGTTGAGAGAATATATTTCGTCGGATTTTAGGGTTCGGGTTTTAAGTATCCAGTAAATAAATGATTTCAGTCCGTTGGAATTAATAAAGCGCAGTTTATAAACGTCGATAACGATATTTTTAACGCTATATTTTAAGGCAATGTCGTGAATATTGTCAAAAAAAGGTATCAAAATTTCGTCGGGATGAGCGTCGTCTATAGATCCCTCTACTTCTATTTTTATTTCGCCTACTGCGCAAACCGTTGAAACAATATAGTTGTTAAATTTTATGTCGTCAATTTCAATATTTTCCATAATTATTATTCTTGATTTACCTTGAGATAGCTTTGGTAAATACTCTACCGTATTCATCGTAAATTTCAAATCTAATCGTTTGAATATCGTTTTTAAAATCAGCCGGTTCTTCGTCGTCAAAATAAATTTCGTAATCTCCCTCGGATTTTTCTATAAAAATATTTAGGTTTATAAATTTACCGTTTTGATAGTCGTATGTTTCTCCGTCGTCGTCGTAATACATATACGACGCTTTATCCGTTACAAACGCTATCGCCAATAACTCGGTAATTTTTTTCTCGCCGACGTAATTTTGCGGTTGAGTTAGAACTATTATAGAATTTTCTTTAATGAAGGTCAAAGTTTTGTCAAGTTCGCAATTGATAAAGTAACTGCCCGGATTGTAAATAGATACGTCTCTGTCGGCGAAGTTTTTTACCTTCCAACAGAGCCATTTTACGTCCGGCAACGTTACGTATCTCCCTTTCGAATTTGGGGTATATATCGGCGCCGCCATAATAGACTCGCCCAACATGAACTGATCTTCGATATTCTTTAATACCGGTTCGTCGAAAACAAACGATACGGGGAGTATCAAACACCTCGAGTTGATAATCGACTTTAAAAATTCAGAATATAAATACGGTATCAATGCGTATCGGAATTTAATAATATCTCTGAGAATATCCGTAGTTGCGCTATCGAACGCCCAAGGTTCTTGATCTCTAGTTCCTAAAGCCGAGTGATTCCTGAATAGAGGAGAAAAAATCCCCAGTTGTGACCATCTGATAACGAGTTCGGCGCTCGAGTTACACCCAAACCCCCCGATATCCGCTCCCGTATAAAAAAAACCGCACATATTGAGAGATTGAAGCATCCTGATATTAACTATGATATGTTCCCACCAGCTCTGATTGTCCCCCATCCATATCGACGTAAAACGATGCGCTCCGATATAACTGCTTCGAGATAATAGAAGGTATCTTTTATTTCCTAAAAGTTTTTTTAGTCCGTCGGAGGTGGCTAAAGCCATAAAGAATCCGTATAGATTGTGAATATTATCGTGGCAGATAACTTTACCGTCGTCTAATCTGTGAAAAAAACTTTGATAATCGTCTCTTCTGTTGGACAAACCGTTAACGCCGTCTTTAATCGAAAAGAAATCAAATCCCGGGTCTTTTTTCTTTTTAATCTTATCTGTAAGAGCGTAGAAATTCTTTAACCCCGTCGGAGTAAAAAATATCGAGGGCTCGTTCATATCGTTCCAAAAAGCGCATACTCCCGATTTAACGATTTCCTCATATAACCCTCCCCACCACTCTCTTACTTTTGAGTTGGCAAAGTCGGGATAACCCGTTGTTCCGGGCCAAACTGTTCCTACAAAATCCTCGCCGTTTTCTTTTTTACAGAAATATCCGTTACTTTTTCCTTCTTCATAAACTTTGTAACCGTCTTCGACTTTGACGCCCGGGTCGACTATAGGAGCGATTTTAAAGCCTTTTTCGAGCATTTTAACAATAAAATCTTCGAAATTAGGAAATTTATCTTCGTCGACGGTAAAAACCTTGTAATCTTTCATATAATCGATATCAAGATAAATAACGTCGCAAGGTATGTCAAGCGATCTGAATTTATTTCCGATAGATTCTACCGTTTTCCTGTCGGGATAGCTCCATCTGCACTGTTGATAACCAAAAGCCCATTTTGGCGGTATATACGGGGAGCCGACAAGACTAAGAAAAGAGCCGATAATATCTAGTTTGTTTTTTGATCGGAATATGTATAAATCAAGGTCTCTAGAACTTACGTCGATGGAAAGTAAATTTATATCTTTAAAGCCGGCGTCGATTTTGATTTCTGAGGGACAATCGATGAAGACTCCGACCGTTTCGTCGCCGTCGATAATAAAAAACGGATGCGAACCGTAAAGCGCTTCTTTTTCAGGAGTATGTAGAAAATCGTCGCTGGAATAGCACCTGTATATCTTTCCTCGTTTATTTAACGAGCCGAGAGTTTGTCCGAGACCGTAAATGGAGTCGCCGGCGGAAAGCGTTTTGTTGAAAACAACTTTATTTAGTTCGATATTTTTATCAAAAAGATAAATATCCTTAACTTCTTTATAATTTATCTGATTAACGTCGATAACTACCGCTCCGGTCTTGAAAGGATCGCCAAATCTAAAAAGAGTAATGTCTTTAAAAATATCATATTTTCTGATCATATATTATCCTTTTTTTAAGAAATATTTATCTTATTTTTCATGGAAATATACTCGTTGTAGCCGGTTTTTCTTAATATACAGGCGGGACAATTGTCGCACCCTTTACCGTACGGCTGTATAGTTTCGACCCCATTGTAACAAGTCATAGTTTTTGATAGAACGACGTCGAGACAACCCAGTTCTTCGGCTAACCGGAATTCGTCAGATTTTGTAAGACGCATAAGGGGCGTATGTATCTCTAAGTTTTTATCTTTAAAATCAGTAGAGAGGTTTAGAGCTACCTGACACGCTCTGATAAAAACGTCTCTACAATCGGCGTACCCGGAGTAATCCGTTTCGCATACCCCTATTACGAGATCCTGCGCTCCTATTGTCGACGCGTACCCAGCCGCAACCGTCAAAAAAAGCATATTTCTGTAAGGAACAAAACTTGACGGGACGTTTGCGTCTAATTTGTGTTTTTCATTTACGTCGTTTTGTCCTATAAAAAGGTTTGATACCAATATATCTTTAATAAAAGAGACGTCGACAACTTTATGGTTTAAATTCAAGTCCGAACATATAGCGTTAATTACGTCGAGTTCGATTTTATGTTTTTGGTTGTAATCAAAAGAGATAACGGTTACTTGTTTGAAACGTTTTAGAGCCCAATATAGCGATACCGTTGAGTCCATGCCTCCGCTAGCCAGTACGAGAGCGCTTTCGTTAGCGTAAGGGTTGATCATACGCCCCTCCTATCGCCCCAGATGATTTTATGCAGTTGTATTGATAGTTTGACCGACAAGCGGTTGTTTATGATAAAATCTGCAAGACGGGGTAATTCGATTTTGCCCCATTGCGGAGATAGATATATGCTTATAAAAGGATTTCTTTTCAAGATATAATCGATTTTATCGCGAGTCCATTCGAGATCTTCTTCGCTAACGACAAATTTGACGCAGTCGTTATACATCCTTAAATTTTTAATATTGTCCTTGCAAAAACTATTTGCGCAACCAGACGACGGAGTTTTCCAATCAAGTACGTAATGGACGTTTTTATTTGAGAAGTCGGATATTTCAATCGAACCGTTTGTTTCAACATAGAAATTCAGGTAATCAAAATGTTCGGCGACTTTATTAATCAGTATCTCTTTTTTGTTCAAAAGCGGTTCGCCGCCCGTAAAGAGTATTTTAATGTCGGGATAAACTTTCACAACTTGCTCAATATCTTCAATAATATCTTCCAAACCCATCTGATATTGAACTTCGTCCTTATAAAAAGTGTCGCAATAAGAGCACGATAGATTGCATCCGGAAAATCTGATAAGGTACATTGGTTCGCCGATTATAGGAGCTTCGCCGCCGATAGTTATGTACTTCTCGCAAATACTAAGCATCAAAAACCGCCTATTTCGCAGTAAGATTTTTTTGATATAACTTTTTCATACACCCGAACTTTAAAGCTTAGTTCCGGCCTGCCGTCTGTTAATTCGGTATAAATATATTTAGCAATGTTTTCGGCGCTCGGGCTTTCGGTAAACAGTTCGTTTAAATTAGTATGGTCAATTTTTTTTATTATCTGTTTTAGGTTGCCAAAGTCCCACAATATCCCCGATTTGTCTTTATATTTCTCGTCCCCTCTGACCCAAACCGAGACTTTCCACGTATGGCCGTGAGGAAGCGCGCACTTGCCTTCATAATTGCAAAGATGATGAGACGAATCAAAAAAATCTTCCGTATACAGAGTTAAAATCATTAAAAAATCCCTAAAATTTATAAATATCATTTTTTATTTTACTTTTCAATATAATTGTAGTAGTATTTATTTTATTATGAGAAAGACAAAAATAGAATCAAAAGATATCGCATCCCCCGTCGGTCCTTACAATCACGCCGTATCCATATCTAACTTTATATTTCTATCCGGACAGATACCCCTCGATAAAAACGGCTTGATCGTTGCCGGAGGAGTGAAAGAACAGACTCTCCAATGTTTAAATAATATTGAAACGGTTTTAAAGACTGTGGGGAAAAATAGAGGGGATATAATCAAAATTACGATATTTTTGGTAAATATGAATAGCTTTAGCGAAGTTAACGCCGTTTACAGCGCTTTTTTCGAAGATACCGTGTATCCCGCGAGAACTACCGTCGAAGTCAGTCGTCTTCCAAGAGAGGCGATGATAGAGATTGAAGCGATAGCGGTCTATTAATTGGCTATGACCTCTTCGATATTTATATCTATATCCTCTTTTCGCGTAAAGTAGTATTTTTCAAGACGCGAGCTGATTACAGAAAATTCTTTTGTCGTTATATAATGGACGTTCAACAATCTTTTAATTACTATATTTTCTATGTCGGACAATTTCAGATGGGAGACGTCTTTTCTTAGAAAATAGCGTTTCATATTTTCTTCGTCGGATATAACGATTCTTTCCGTTTCAAGTATATCCAAGATTAATGAGATGTCGTCTTTGTTTGAGTTGTACTTACTCGACAAAAGCTCGATAGTTATCCCGTTTCCGACGTACATGAAGTCTTTGTAAAAATCGCTGAGGATTAGCAAGATATATGCGACGTCGAAGATGAAATTTCGTTTGAATTTAATATTTTCAATATATAATTTGTTTTGCCAGACGTTGAGAAACTCCGCTCCAAAAATAAGCGTCGTCCAGTTGAAAGATATCCAGAGCATAAAGAATATTAACGCCACGATAGAGCCGTATATCGTCCACGTTTGTATGAAAAATTTTGAATAGTATGTGAAAATTAATCTTAATACTATCCAGCTTAATGAAATCAGCGTCGAAGTAATCAACGCTTTACCGATATGAACTTTTGTGTTTGGTATTGCGAAAAACAGGAAGAAAATAAAAGCTTCCAGAACAAGCAGAATAAAAAAGGAGTAGTAAATTTCGCCTATATTAATAACTGAGGATAATGGGATAACAAAAGATCTTATAACGCCGGAATAATAAAAGTATCCGCCAAGTATAATGGGCGTAACGGTTAATAAAGCCCAATAAATCAGGAATTTCTGTAAAAAAGTTCTTCTTGAACTTATAGACCATATTTTATTTATAGCGTTATCAAGAGATATAAATAAATCAAGCGATATGTATAAAATACCGATTATTCCGACGGCGCTCAAAACGTTTATTTTTAACAAAAAAGAATCTACAAATTCGATTATATCGTCTATGTAGGTAGGAAGAACATATTTTAGTAAAAATTCGATTATTTTCTCTTTATAAAGCGCAAATGATGGGAATATTGAGGATATAGCCAAAATTACAGCTAAAACCGGAATAATAGCGAATATTGTTTTGTACGCAAGCCCGTTTGATATAAGAATATCGTGGTTATCGTTGAATCTTAAGATTGTAACTTTTAGTATCTTAAATGTTTTTAACGCTTTTTCTTTAAGAATATTGAAAAGGTTCATAGTTTTTCCTTGTTAGAATTTAGATCGCGCAGAGAATCGTAAGGGTAGAGCTTGTCAACGGAAGATATTTGATACTCCCTGTTTTTATTGGCCATTATTACCGTTATATCCGAGCCAAATTCGCTTATTATTTGTCTGCAGATCCCGCACGGGGAGAGAATTTCAGAGCTATCGAGACCGATAACGGCGAGCGCAGAATAATCTCTGACCCCTTCGGATACCGCTTTGACGATAGCCGTTCTTTCGGCGCATATCGTCGCGCCAAACGACCTGTTCTCGACGTTAGTTCCGGTAAATATCTTTCCGTCTTTTGAGAGAAGCGCCGCTCCGACTCTGAATGAGGAATACGGCGAATAACTTTTGAGAGCGGCTTGCGCGGCTAAGTTTATCAAATTAATAATATCTTCATTATTCATTTTACAACTCCGGATTTACGCTTTATTTATATTATCGCATTAATATTTATTGTAGACAAAACAAATTATCAAATAAACCATATTCCTTACAACCAAATATTGAAATTCCTTTGACTTTTATTGCGAATTATAATAGTATAAATGGAAGAATTATTCTAAAATAATTAATTTTCATTAAATAAAGGAGTTTCAAATGGGAAAAGGCGATATAAGGACAAGAAAGGGTAAAATTTGTAGAGGAACTTTTGGAAAAAGAAGAATGAAAAAAGTTGAGAAAAGCTTTGAGGCTTCAAACAAACCGATAGAAAAAAAGAAATAATCAGGCTCTATTATGATTATCAAAAAAGACTCAATGAGACTTGAGATCAAGACCAATATGAGAGGGGGAGAAGGAGACATAAAACTTCTTCACCTTGCGGAAGGGGCGAATCTCGTCAATTCCAGACTGCTCTCTTATGTTACTATCGCTCCCGGTTGTAGTATCGGGAATCACGAGCATAAAAACGAGACGGAATATTATATAATACTAAACGGAGACGGCGTAGTCGTCGACGACGGAGTCGAGAAGAGCGTCGGCAAAGGGGATTTGGTTATAACCGGAGGCGGCGCCTCGCATAGTATAAGAAATTCCGGCGGTATTGATCTCGAGTTGATAGCGGTCATAATATTAGAAAAATAAACCGTCTTAAAGGGGTTATATGGATTTTCAGATATTACAACCTCGAAAGATTGTATTTCAAAAAGGGATATCCTCTAAAGTTGGCGAATATGTTCGACCTTTCGGGGGGAACGTCCTGTTGCTATCCGGTAGATCTTCATTAAAGAAAACCGGTTCTTACGATAAAATACTAAATTCTCTTATATCTAACGGGCTAAAAGTTACCGAATATCAAGGCATATCTTTTGAGCCCGATCCGCGATTAATCGACGATATAGTCGGCGTCGCTCAAAGCGAAAATATAAACGTCGTCGTATCGGTCGGCGGCGGAAGCGTAATCGACGCCGGAAAATCGGCGGCCGGATTACTGGTTAACGACAAGGGCGTTGAAAATTATCTCGAAGGGGTCGGGCTCGATTGGAAACTGAAAAACGATCCGCTTCCGTTTGTAGCCGTTCCTACCACCGCGGGGTCGGGGGCCGAAGCGACTAAAAACGCCGTTATTACTTCGAGAGAGAAGAAATATAAAAAATCTTTTAGAGACGACAGGCTTTTGGCCAGAGTAGTTCTAGCCGACCCCGAACTGACTTTAACCCTGTCTGAAAATGAGACTTTTTTCGGCGGTATGGACGCTCTATCCCAGCTAATCGAGTCTTTTGTATCAAAAAAAAGGAACGGTTACTGTTCCGCTTTGGCGGCGTATTATATACCGAAAGCGGTCGCCGCGCTAAAGAAGTTGAAAACAAATCCCGCCGATTACGAATCGAGATCTGTTATGCTTGAGGCGGCTACGGCGTCGGGGATAACTCTTTCAAACTCGGGACTTGGAGCGATACACGGCTTTGCGTCGGGGATGGGGGGGATGTTTGACATACCTCACGGGCTTATATGCGCAGTTCTATTGCCTCATGTTATCAAAGCTAATTCTACTAAAGATCAAAATATTTATAAAGAAGCGGCCGGTTTGATGAAACGCGATAATTCTGAAGGCGACATAGATGAATTTATGGATATATTATTTGAATTAAACGATTATCTCGGCATACCTTTAGATTTTGGCAAATATAACATAAACAAAGAGCTTTCGAAAGAGATTGTCGAAAGATCCCGCGGTTCGAGTATGAACGGGAATCCCGTCGATTACGACGACGGCGAACTTAGAGATTTTATATCAAAGCTTTTATAGTTAAAAATCACAATATTGACGGAGAAGTTCGATGAAAAAATTCGGCTGCGCGCTTTTATTTTTACTTATTTTTAGTTGCGTTTCTTCAGATTTACAGCGAGAATCCGGAGTTAAATCAGGTTTTCATATCATAATATTAAACGACGGGGCGGAATACAAAGGTAAATTAGTATCTGCGACGGACAAAGAAGTCGTTTTCATGATTAATGGCGAAAACAGAACGTTTAACAGAGAATCGGTAAATAAAATTCAATTCAGACAATATCGGGAATATGAAAACGTCGAGAAAATCGACGAGATAAAGGACGAAGATATACAATTTATCAGAAAATCGTCCAAAAAATGGCGACAATCCCAAGAAAACGGTTACGTTACGCTTCTTTCAAAAACGTCTTACGAAGTTATAGATAGCAATACATATCGAGTAAGTTTAAAAAAAGGGATAAAGGTTTTAAGCGAAGAGGGAAAAAAAGCTTCGACGCAATATTTTTACTATCTAAAAACAAATTCCGAGGCAAAATTGAAATACGCCTTCACAATATTGAAAGACGGCGGGATTACTACGGTAGACGAGGAAGCCGTAAACGACGAACCTATAAATAATTTATACCCAAATTACGACGAGTTGAGAAGAGTAAAATTCGGCTTAAAAGACGTAGATATTGAATCGGTTTTTGTTTGGGAAGCCGAGATTATTCGGAAATTTGACGATTTGTCGTCTTCGCTTTACATTGAAGAAAATATACTTGAATCTGAGCCCGTCGAGAAGAAATTAATCGAAATCAAGAATCATTTATCCGGCAAATTAAACGTAAAGTTTTACGACGGGTATATAAATTATCCAAAACCGAAAATTATCCAAAACGCTAAATATTTTTCGGCGAGTTTTGATAATCTCCCCGGATACGTCGTAGACGAGGACGATATACCTTCGTATAGCATGATACTCCCTAGAATATATGCTTCCTTAGGGGGAGATATTGATGAAATAAAAAGGATTTATAAAGATAAATACTTTAAAGAAGAATATTCGGACGAAATAAAGGATTATAGCTCAAAATATGCGGGTTTAGGCGCAAATGAAATAGAGACGCTCGATAAAATTTACGATCGGATAAACAGGAATATAGAGCTTGCGAGAGTTCCTTTCGATCAAGCGAGATACGCTCCGTTAGACGATAAAATTCTAGTTAATAGTTCTTATTTGAACGTTCTGGATAAATCGTATTTTTTTACCCGTTTGGCTAACTCTCTTGGTATTAAAGTCGATATGATTTTTTATAAAAACTTTAGGGATAGCGGCGTTATTTCCGAATGTCCATCGTTGAAACAGTATGATTCGGTAATATGCAAGTACTACGCCGGAAATAAAAATATATATTTCAGTTTTGAAAATCAAGATTATTCGTCGGGACAGAGGCCGCTCTCTTCAAATTTTGCCGAAGCGTTGAATATCTCAACATCCGGAGAATCAATAATTCGGCTTGATAAACTTAACGCCGAAGAAAACGGTATAGAAATAAATTATATATGCGAGATTTCCGGATCCGATCTTACGTTAAAAAGAACGACTACGCTAACCGGCGTATATCAAACTTCGTGGAGAGATAAACGGCGTTTGTCAAAAGAGGAGCTTGAGAATTGGTTACGAATGAGAGCAAAATCTTTGGGATCGGACGTTTCAATAAAAAACTACTCATTTCTAAACGACCTGTCGGATTACAAAAAAGACGTCGTATTTCAAGAGGAATTTCTGATCCGGAATTTTGCGTTTTCTTCGGGGGAGGAGTTCAAATTTTTTACTATGCCTTCCATACAGAGAGACTCGTCTTCGACGGCAAAAACGTTTAGACGATTTCCGTACGACGCGGGAGACGTCTCCTTTGAAAGGATAAAATTTGTTATCGGAATTCCGGACGGTTACAAATTCTATCATTATCCCGAAAACTTGAATGTGAAATTTAGCGGCGGAGCCTTTTCCGGGAAATATAGCCTTTTGGATAAAAAACTAATACTCGAAATTTCGACGGTTTACGACGACGCGTTGATTTTTCCCGACAAATATGCAGAATACAAAAAATGGTCTGATGAAACCGCCCGTTTTTGTAAAGAGTGGATAATGATAAAAAAGTAGAGAGGAAAATATGAAAAAAATTATAATATTTTTATTGCTTACGGCGCAGTTTATATACTCTTACGATCAGATAATAAAATGGGATAAATCCGTTAAGAATTCCGAAATAATTATTTTTGAAGACGGGAAATTTATTTCAAAAGACGGAGAAACAATAGATCAGTCGGAAGTCTCTTTGATAAAATTAAATCTAAGCGATTCGGGCGAATCTGAGAAATCCGATATAATCGGCGAGGTAACTCCGAGCGAACTAAAAAGAAGAGCCGGTATTCTTCAAGAAAAATATCCGGATAGCTCTAAACTTATTTTACTAGACGAGGGGTATCAAAGAATGAATATCGACGGCTCGCAGTATTCGCGCTCAAGATACTCCCTTAAAATTACCAGCGAGAAAGATCTAAACGAAGCGAATTTGTCGTTTTATTTGCAACCCGGCGAATACGAGAGCCGAATAATTATGGCGCGATCGATAGATAATAACGGAGAAGTAAGTTATCTTTCGCTAAACGACGTAACATACGCTAATCCCAGTCAGGGGTTAGAATATTTTAGCGGAAAAAAAGATACAAAAATCATAAAGGCGACTATTCCTAACGTTAAGGTCGGTTCTATTATAGATTTTGAATGGGAGACGCTCGATCTCAAGCCGGAGGATAAAAATCAGTTTTATACTCATTGGTATTTTGGCGGGGATAATCCGGTTTTTGAATCAAAAGCGAGTTATATAGTTCCCGAAAATAGAGAATTTTATTGGGTCGCTAAAAACTTTGAGCCGTACGACTCGGCTCCGGAAATCTCAAATAAAGACGGTTATACGATTTACAAGTTTAGCAGAGGCGAATGCCCCCCTTTTGTTGCCGAACCGCAATCGCCTCCGATGGAGGAGTTGATTCCGTTTGTTTTTGGCAGTACGTATAAGGATCAAACTTATTTATCTCAATGGCTTGCCGGATTTTTCAAGGAAAGAATGACGTCAAACGATAAAATAAAAGCTACAGTAGACGAGATTATAAAAAATAGCGGCGCGCGAACAGAGGAAGAAAAAGTAGCGGCGTTGTACAGATTTACTCAGGAGTTTATACACTACAGATCGATAAAGACGAGTATATCTTCAGGTTTGGCGGGGCACCCTGCTACCGAGACTTTTGAGAACAGATACGGAGATTGCATAGACAAATCCATTTTTTTTGCCGCGATTTTAGGGTTAGTCGGCGTCGAAGCGTATCCCGTTATTGTCAGAACAAACGATCAGGCGAGGCCTTTATACGGCGAGCTCGGAGTTATAAGCGGTAATCACGCTATTAATGAAATTCATTTGAAAGAGAGCGGAAAAAAAATAATATATCTCGATTCGACTAGCGTTACTTATAAATATCCGAATTTCAGAACCGACGATCACGGGATTCCGGTATGGAATCCGATATTGAATACCGTTCGGGAGATCGAACCGCCGGATCCGGAACTCAATAAGCAGATTTTTAACGTTATGATAACTTTGAGAGACGATAACTCTGCCGAGATACTAAAAGAAAATATCTATAAAGCAGATTTGGACGCCGGGCTGAGACAATATTTTTTGTCTATGAAGGACAAGGAGATAGAAAGTCTTTTTGTTTCGCTATCCGGTAGGGATTACCCCGGTAGCGAATTGAAGGGGTACGAATATTCGTCAATATCGGATTATAAAAGCGATTTCTCGATAAAATATAACTTCATTTCCCCAAAAGTTCTGAAAAAGACGGGGGAATATTATATTTTTACTTTGCCGATCAAATATTCTTTCAATTTTACTTCTTTTGAAGATAGAAAATATCCGTTAAAGTATGATACTACTTCAGCTGAAATACGATCGGTTACGCTTATAATACCGGAAGGTTATAAAATCAGAGGAATTCCTGCAGGGGTGTCGATAAAAAGCGATGTTTTGGACTACGCATCCTCTTATAGTTTGGAAAATAACGTTTTGAAATTTAAAGACGAGTTTATCAGAAAAAAGACGGTAGTAAACGTAAAAGATTATAAACAGTTTAGAAAAAACTTATTAGATATAGAACATGCGATAAATATCCCAATTGTTCTTGAGAAATCGGAATAGGTTTAAATATTTTTATATAAATACTTGAATTTTAATTATTTTCTGTTATACTACTTTTAGGAAGAAGATAAAATAAAAGTTAGATTAATTAATATAAATATGGAGATTAAGTATGTCTGATAATAAATCGCCGGTTGGAGCAAAAGGCGACGGGACTTTTTTCAAAGCGCTTATCATCGACGATTCTGTTTTTGTCGTTAAACAACTTAGCCAGATTTTACAATCTGAGAAGTTTGAGATTCTCGGGGCCGCGAACGACGGCGTCGAAGGATTTGAAAAATATAAGGAGCTCCATCCTAATGTGGATATAGTTACGCTGGATATTACAATGCCCAAAATGGACGGTATATCTACGTTGGAAAAAATTATCGAATTTGATAAAAACGCTAAAATAATTATGATTAGCGCCCTAGGGAAAGAAGATCTCGTAAAGAAAGCGCTTATTAGCGGAGCAAAAAATTATATAGTCAAACCTTTAGATAGAGATAAAGTTCTGTCAAGAATTGAGACCGTTCTAAAAAAATAATTTTTGGAGAAGATCTATGAGAGTGGAGTATATTAATCCTTTTGTTGAGTCGTCTGTAAGCGTTATAAAAGAAGCTCTCGGCATCGAAGTCAGAAGAGAGCAGATAACATTAAAATCTAAAGCGGTTCCTATTCTAGACGTTGCGGTTATAGTCGGTCTTGTAGGTCAGGTCGAAGGGCGCGTGCTATTTGATATGAAAAGGGAAACGGCTCTAAAGATTGCTTCCAATATGAACGGCGAGGAGATTACTGAATTTGACGAACTGGCAAAAGCGACTATTACCGAGCTTGGTAATATGATAACGGGTAGAGCGGTAACTAAATTGTCGGAAATGGGCTATAAATTTGACGTAACTCCTCCGGCGGTTTTTTCAGGTCAAAATATGGAAATATCTGACTCCGAAATAGAAGCTCTTATAGTTCCGATAGAGACGCCTATGGGACGTATTGAGATCAACGTCGCGCTAAGAGAAAAGTGAAAATAAAATCCTCACGATAATAATATTTCGCGATAAAATATCTGTTATAAAGATCTTGTCAATAATATTCATTGCCTTAGGTATATTTATGCTTAGTTTTGAGATGAAATAGAATATTTTAATCATTTAAAAAACGCATATCCACGCCGTTCAATAAAAAATACAAAGTAAAAAAAATCTAAATTTTTTAAAAAAAAATATTGACAATAAATTAATTCTAAACTAGAATATTATAAATCTTCCAGTAAGGAATTTCTA